>NZ_JBSIPA010000136.1:0-14181 GCF_053574605.1 Caballeronia sp. M23-90
ACTGCAGCACCCGCCGAAGCCGCGCCTGCCGAATCAGCGCCGGCAGCGGCTTCCGAGCCGAGCGAGTCTTAATCGGCTGGCGCGTACTGCATTTCACCGTTCCCGAACGACCAGTTCTCGCGCTGGACATCGATCAGACTGATCCACACGTCCTCGATCCGCACCCCCGCTTTTTGATGAACGCCTTCTGCAACCGCTTTGTAGAAGGCTTTCTTTACATCGATCGAGCGTCCTGCATTCCACGTCACCTGAATAAAAACGATACCCGAAGAATAATCGATGCCCAGATATCCCTCCGTGGGATACACGAGCTCGCCCGGCGCGTGGCGCGTGATGATCTGAAACCGGTCGTTCGCCGGAACATTCGCAACGGCGAGCATGGCTTCATAGATGACATCGCTGATGGCTTGGACGCTATCAGCGGAGGCTTCTTTCGAGACGTTGATTCTGACCAAAGGCATATCGGCTCCTTACATGATCAAATGCGTGGCAATGGATGTTGCTCGCTTGGATTATGCGGCAACTCCAAATTTTCGACACAACCGGCCGGCCACGAAAACGGGCGGCAGGCGATCCGCAACAGAGACCGCGCGCCGCCCGCAAGACGTAAGGAACTGCTGTTTTTTCTCTTGCGACGTGACGTTCAACCTCCTGCTTTCGTCACGCGCCAGACGGTGTTGCCGGCATCGTCGGCGATGATGAGCGCGCCGTCCTGACCCTGCGCGAGCCCGACCGGCGCGCCGCGCAGCTCCTTCTCGTCGGCGGTCACAAAGCCCGTCACAACAGGTTTCGGCGTGCCGACCGGTTTGCCGTTTTCAAACGCCACATACGCGACCGCGTAACCGCTCAGCGGCGAACGATCCCAACTGCCATGCTCGCCGATAAAAGCCCCGCCCTTGAACTGTGCCGGAAGGTTGTCGCCGGTATAAAACAACAAGCCGAGCGGCGCAACGTGCGAGCCGATCGCATAATCCGGCGGGATCGCCTTCGCGACCAGATCGGGGCGTTGCGGCTGCACGCGCCGGTCCACATTCTGCCCATAGTAGCTGTACGGCCAGCCATAGAAGGCGCCGTCTTTCACCGAGGTCAAATAGTCCGGAACAAGGTCTGCGCCGATTTCATCGCGTTCATTGGCGACTGCCCAGAGTTGTCCCGTTTTCGGTTCCCATTGCAGCCCGGTCGGATTGCGTATGCCGGCCGCGAAGATGCGGCTGCCGCCAGTGGCGATATCCACTTCAAGGACGTTTGCGCGGCGGTATTCGACGTCGAGTCCGTTCTCGCTGGCATTGCTGTTCGATCCGACGCCGACAAAAAGCTTCTTGCCGTCCGGGCTCGCGAGCAGCGCCTTGGTCCAGTGATGGTTGACCCGGTCCGGAAGGTCGGTCAGTTCGACACCGGTCGTGGTAATGGCCGTATCGCCGGATTTGTACGGGAACTTGAGGATGGCGTCGGTATCGGCCACGTACAGCGTGTCGCCGACCAGTTGCATGCCGAACGGCGAATGCAGATGATCGATGAAGACATGCTTGTCCCATTCGCCGCTGCCATCGGTGCGCTTTCGCAGCAACGTGATGCGGTTGCCACCCTTCGCTTCCTTGCCCGAACGGCTCTGGACCATGCCCGCAATCAACTGCTTCGGCGTGGTTACAGGCTCGGCATCGGGGCTGCTGGATTCCGCTACCAGGATGTCGCCGTTAGGAAGCCCATACACCTGCCGTGGATGTTCAAGCCCGGACGCGATCTTCTCGATCTTCAGGCCGTCCGCGACCTTGGGTGTTTCGTTGTTCTGCCATCCAACATGCTTGGGTACCTGCATGGGCGGCGTGAAAAAACTCTGAGCGCTCGGCAATGGCGGATTGGCGCCGGCCTGATGCGCGGAATCATATTTGGCTTTCTCGTCGCATCCGCTGAACGAAGCCGCGACGGCCACCGCGATCACGCTGGTCAAGATGGATCTATTCACGAGCCGTCTCCTTGAAATCGAACTTGTCGAACGCGAGCACGATTTGAGCAAGGATCAGCAACGCGACTGTAATGACTGAAAGAATGACGCTCAGCGGAACCTGGGCATAAGCATCGCGGCTATGAACGAATGCGTTCACGATTGCCGCGACGATGCCGAGCAGGTTCAGCCAGAAGGCCAGCCTCTCGCGATTTTTGCCTGCGTAGCGGTATCCGAACCAGACGTGGCCGAGATTGATGAAGCGTGGAATGATCGCGAAAATGAGTCCGACGGTTACGAGCCACGCAGCACCTTTAGCCCAGAAAACATTTTCTGTTATCGCGTAGATAATGTCGAAGATCAGGGTGCCGACGAAAAGTCCGTACGGGATGGGATTTAAAAGATCGAAGAGTGATGTCGCCAGTCTTGACCGATATCTCGGGCTGGTTGGAGTCATGGGTAAGTCCTTCACTGAAGGTAAAGATGCGATAAACGATGCACCGGTGACAAAGGTCTAATCCACGGTGCATCGTTTTCCCGGCTCGTACCGCTCGGGCATCGCGTCACGCAACTCAAACCCCGCAGGGCATGCGGTCATCAGAGATGCGGCACGCCCTCATCGAAAGGATTTTGCAAGCGTTGGAGTCCAGAACGATCCGAAGCTTGGGCGCAGGTCATGCAGGCAGCGTTTTCCAGTTGGACGAGCCCCATGCGTCACGCACATCACGTGCCCGAGGCTTTGGCTTTTAATTATTTTGCGTTCGGGGAAGGCAAAATACAGCCTCACGACTGTATCGAGGAATGACAGTCCACTGGCTGTATTTCTGGAGATACTACGCAAGGCAGGCGTGCTGAAGGCTTAACCCTTCACGCCTTCCCGCAACGCTTCGAGAAACCTTAAATACGCGGTAGCGCCCGGATCGGCATGTCCAATGCTGCGTTCCTGCACCCATGCCGCGCGTCCCTTTTGTGATTGCAGCCCCGCTGTCGCCTCCACGCGTTCCTGCGATGTCGCGATCATCGCGGCCAGCAACGCATCGGTATCGCCGTCTGATTTTTCGAGAGTATCGAGACTTGGAACGAGCGCGTCGAGCACGGTCTTGTCACCGACCTGGCTCTTCCCGCGTTCGATGATGCGCCCCGCAACCGCACGCCCGATGGTCAACGCCTCGTTCTTGCCGACCGTGTCCTTCCCCGCCATGGTCTTCGATGCCGCCAGCAATCCGCCGCCTATCAATGCCGCGAACGTGGATGGATTCGCGGTCGAAAATGCCTTCCCCGCGGCGAGCAGCACGTCGGCCACGGTCGCCTCGCCAGGCAACGCGGCAAGCGCCTTCACGACCGCCGCCGATCCCGCTTGCACGGTAATGCCGAGATCGCCGTCGCCGAGTGCGGCATCGAGTTCGCGCAACTCTTCGGCATGGCCCGGCAGCGTGGCGAGCGTGCGCGCGAGCACGTCGCGCAGTTCAGTGGAAGAAATACTCATGACGTCCCCCGTTCAAGCCTGCGACCATTCGCGAAAGAAAGGCGAACGCGCCGGTGCGGCAAGCAGCGCTTCGAGTTCGTCATCGACAAGCATGATCGTGATCGACGCACCCGCCATTTCGAGGCTCGTCACATACTCGCCCACATACGAGCGTGCGATCGTCAAACCCTGCTCGCCGATGATCGCAGCCGATCGCCGATACAACAAATACAGCTCTTCAAGTGGCGTCGCGCCGAGCCCGTTGATGAGCACTGCGACGCGCGATCCTTTGGGCGCATTGAGGTCGGCAAGGATCTCGCCGGTCAGGCGCGTTGCAATCTGATCGGCGGTTTCGAGTGCGCCGCGATGCGTGCCCGGTTCGCCATGAATGCCGATGCCGATCTCCATCTCGCCTTCAGGCAGCGTGAACGTAGGTTTGCCCGCAGCCGGCAGAATGGTCGGCGAGAGGCCCACGCCCATGGTGCGGCACTGGTTGTTCGCCTTCGCCGTGATGCGGGCGACTTCATCGAGTGAATCGCCTCGTTCCGCCGATGCCCCCGCGCACTTGAACGCAAACACCATCCCTGCCACGCCCCGGCGTTCAGCACTGCGCGCGCTCGGTGCCGACGCCACGTCGTCAGTGAGCAGCACCGTCTTGATATCGATGCCTTCCGGTTCCGCCAGATCCGCAGCGAGGTCGAAGTTGAAGACATCGCCGCCATAATTGCCGTACACGTACAGCACGCCGGCGCCGCCATCGACGGCTTTCGTGGCTTCGAAAATCTGTTCCGACGACGGCGATGAAAACACGTTGCCCACCGCCACGCCGCTGCACAAACCCTCGCCCACGTAGCCCAAGAAGCCCGGCATATGCCCGGAACCGCCGCCGGTCACGATGCCCACGCGACCCTGCTTCGGTGCATCGGCGCGCACGAGCGCACGGTTGTCAGCGGTCGCGGATTTGATCCAGCCCGGATGCGCGAGCAACAGCGCATCGATGACTTCATCCACGAACTGATCCGGCTGGTTGATGATCTTTTTCACGTGATGCTCCTTGAAAGGAAACTGCGATGGCTCACACCTTGCGGCGCTGGCTGAGCGCGTCGAGCATGACGGCGGCGAAGATGACGCCGCCCTGAATGAATTGCGTCCAGAATGGATTGACGCCGAGCAGCGACAGGCCCACGTTGATCACGCCGATCAGCACCACGCCAATGAACGTGCCGATGATCGAACCGCGCCCGCCGGCAAGCGACGTACCGCCGATCACAACGCCTGCGATGACCTGAAGCTCGAGTCCGTTTGCCGCAGAGGGCAGCGCCGAATTCAGCCGTCCCGCGAGCACGATGCCTGCAATCGCCGCCGTCACACCGGCAAGCGTGTACGTCAGGAAGATCACGCGCCGCACGGGAATACCGGCGAGCCGTGCGGCTTCCTTGTTGCCGCCGACCGCAAAGACCTGATGCCCGAAGGTCGTCTTGCGCAACAGCACATGCCCGACAATAAAAACGACCAGCATGACGATCATCGGCGCGGGAAGCCCGGCAACCGTCTTTGCCCCGAACGCGGTGAACGCGTTCGGGAAGTCGAACTTGGTGCGGCCATCTGAAATGGCGAGCGTGAGGCCGCGCGCCATCGCCATCATGGCCAGCGTGACAATGAACGGCACCAGCCTGAACCACGCGACCGAGAGTCCGTTCAACGCGCCCACGCACGCGCCCACGGCAAGCGCCACCGCAAGTCCGCCGATACCCAGCCCGATGTTCCCCGGCACCGATCCCGCCATCACCGTTGCCGCGACCATCCCGCTCAGCGCGACCAGCGAGCCGACCGACAGGTCGATCCCGGACGTGATGATGACGAACGTGCCGCCGACCGCTGCGATGCCCACCACGGAGACCTGCACCATGATGTTGGTGAGCGTGCTCGTCGTGAGAAATTCGGGCGATGCGATCGACAGCACCACGCATATGAGAATGAGCGCCGCGAACAAAGGTCCGATACCGCTGCGTAACTGCCGGATGAAACGGCGCGATAGCGCCTCCTGATCCGCCTGCTTTGCTGCTGTCGACGTCATGCGCCTACTCCTGTCGTAGCCCATTGAATCACCGTCTCGGAGTTCGCCTTGTCGCGTGCGATCTCCGTGACGATGCTGCCTCTGTACATCACCAGCACGCGGTCGGACATGCCGAGCAACTCCGGCAATTCCGAGCTGACCATGATGACGGCCGCACCGGCGCGCGCCATCGATACCATGTGCGCATAGATCTCGGTCTTCGCGCCTACGTCGATACCGCGCGTGGGTTCATCGAGCATGATGACGGCCGGTTGAGTCGCCGTGGCACGTCCCAGGATGACCTTCTGCTGATTGCCGCCCGAGAGATTGCCCGTGATCTGCATGACCGATGGCGAACGCACCGCGAAGCGCGTGCTCGCTTCCTGCGCGAGCCTGCGTTTTCTTGCGTTGCTGGTGAAGCCGCCGGTTGCAAGCGCCTTCAGGCTCGAAAGCGCGACGTTCTCCTCGATGCTCGCCTCGAGCACGAGACCTTCGAGCTTGCGGTCTTCGGCGGTATAGACGAGTCCGTGCCGGATGCCATCGGTTGGCGACTTGATGCTGACCTTCTTGCCGCGTATCAGGAGTTCGCCCTTCGTCACGGGCAGCGCGCCGAAGATCGCTTTCAACAACTCCGTGCGCCCCGCACCCGCAATCCCCGCGATACCCACGATCTCACCCGCCCTCACGCTGAGGCTCGCATGCCGCACGATTGGCGGGCTCGCCAGATCGCGCACTTCGAGCACGACGGGCCCGTAGTCGCGCGGCTCCCACGGATAGAACGAATCGAGATTGCGCGCGACCATGGCCTGCACGAGCTCCTGCTCGGTCCACTGGTTCATCGGCCGCGAACTGACAGTTGCGCCATCGCGCATCACCACGGCCGAGTCCGCCAGCTCGAATACCTCTTCCAGATGATGCGAGATGAAGATGATCCCCATCCCTGCCGCGCGAAGCCGCCGCACCACGGCGTACAGATTGGCGATGTCGCCACGCTGCAGCGCCGCCGTAGGTTCATCCATGACGAGGATGCGGGCGTCACGTGCCACCGCCTTTGCGACTTCCACGAGCTGCCGCTTGTTCAACGGCAGATCGCCGAGACGCATGGACGGCGAGACGTTATCCAGTCCGACTTGCGCAAGCGCCTGGCGCGCGTGTTCGTTGGCTTCGCGCCGCATCACGAAACCGCCGCGCGACGGCATGCGCCCGAGGAACAGATTCTCCGCGACGGTCATGTCGTTGATCAGCGACAGCTCCTGGTAAATCACGGCGACGCCGGCGTCGATCGCCGCATTGGTTCCGCGTGCAAGCGGCACGCCGTTGATCTCGATGCGGCCTTCGTCCGGCTCATACGCACCCGACAAGGTCTTGATCAGCGACGACTTGCCTGCGCCGTTCTCACCGACGATCGCCATCACGTGACCCGCCTGCAACGACAGGCTGACGCCCCGCAACGCCTTCACGCCAGGGAAACTCTTGACGATGCCCTCCATGCGCAGCAGCGGCACGTTGCCGCTCTCCGGCGCCTCTTGCACGCCGCCGGAAAGATCGGGCGAACTCGTTTCGGCACTCATGATCGGATCTCTCTTGCGAGGCATGCGCTCCGCGCCATCGGACACTTGCGGACACGCATGCGCTTGGTCGATTACGGCGATTACTGGCTGACCTGCAGCGACCAGAGACCGTATTTCTTGGTGGTATCGGAGTCGATATTCGACTTGTCGATCAACAAGGTCGGCCATGCATAGTTCGCCGGCACGTCCTTCTTCGCCGTGTAGTCCTTGATGAAACTCAGCGCCTTCGCCGCCATTTCGATTGGGTTCTGCGAAATGGTTGCGTCCTGCTTGCCGGCACGAATCGCGGACAATGCCTGCGCCGTGCCGTCGGCGCCGATCACCATGATGTGCTCCTTGTCGCCGAGCGGCTTGTAGCGGTTGGCGTTGTCGATAGCTTTTTCCGCACCCACGGTGTTGTCGTCGTTCGCACCGAAAACTGCATCGATTTGCGGGTACTTTTGCAGGATGTTCGTCATCGCGTTGAGTGACTTTTCCTGGTCGAACGCGCCTTCCTGGCGGGCCACGACCTTGATGTCCGGATACTTCGCGATTTCATCGGAGAAGCCTTTCTCGCGGTCGGTGGCAGCCGTCGTCCCGACCAACCCGATCAGGTCGACCACGTTGCCCTTGGGCGAGCCATAACGCGTCTTCAACTGATCCGCGATCCACTTTGCCGCCGTCGTGCCGAGCGCCACGTTGTCCGACGCCACGAACGACGTCACCTTGCCGCCATCGGAGCCGCGATCCAGCGTGAACACGGGAATGCCCATGCTGTTGGCCTTTTCGACCGCCGGAATGATCGCCTTCGAGTCGATAGGATTGAGCACCAGCGCAGTCACGCCCTGGCTCAGCAGGTTGATCGCGTCATTGACCTGCTGCTGTGCGTCGCCGTTTGCGTTCGTCTGGACCAGATCGAAGCCTTGTTCCTTCGAACCCTTTTCCACCCCGAGTTTCAAGCCGACGAAGAATGCGTTGTTCAGCGTAGACACCGAGAAACCGATCTTCGTCTTCCCGCCCGATGCCGCCGTGGCCGCGGGTGCGGCGCTTGCGACTGCAGCGGGACTTGCGCCTGCGTCGCTTGCGGCGGTGGTCGTTGAAGGCGATTCGCTTTTCGAACAGCCGGAGAGCGCGGCTGCCGCGCATAAGACCGCTGTTCCCGTACGTGCACCCAGCTTGCTCCATGCGTCAAATCTTCCTGAATTCCAGGCCATGACTGTCTCCATTTTTCAAGTTATAAAGGCGGTTCTGTTGCGCGCTGCGGGTACGACATTTGAAGAAACTTATTCAGGCATCCTTGGTTCTTCGTGGTCCGTAGTTCCTGAACTTGTCCACGACTTCGTTCATCTGTTCATCGGATAAGACGGGCGGCGTTCCCAATTGGCACGCCAGCAGATATTGCTTCGCCAGTACCTCGACTTCGTGTGCGAGCCATAACGCACGCGCGAGATCCTGGCCCAGTGCAATCACGCCGTGATGCGCCAGCAGACACGCTGTGCGGTCCTTCAGCGCCTGCATCGCGTAATCGGACAACTCCTTGCTGCCGAAGGTTGCGTACGGCGCGCATCGGATGGAATTGCCGCCCGCGGCCGCCACCATGTAGTGGTGCGCGGGGATGCCGTGTGAGTGAATGGCGAGCGCCGTGGCCGCGCTGGAATGCGTGTGAACCACTGCGCCGATCTCCGGCCTCGCCTGCAAGATGTCGCGGTGAATGCGCCATTCCGACGATGGCCGCAACTGCGCAAACAGCGACGAGGAAGCATCTATATTCATCGGCAGGAACGCGATCGAGGCCGGGTCCAGTTGTGCCGACGGGATCCCGCTTGGCGTGATCAGGAAACCATCGCTGAACCGTGCGCTCACGTTGCCCGACGTGCCCTGATTGATGCCGAGACGTTCCATCTCGCGCGCTGTCTCCACTATTTCCGAACGCAGCGCGGCCTCGGTCATGCTGCGTCTCCTTCCATGGCGAACAACGCTGCCAGGTTAATATCGAACGGTTTTTGCACGATGCCCCGCTCCGTGATGAAACCCGTGACGAGATGGTTCGGCGTGACATCGAAAGCGGGGTTGCGGACCTTCATGTTGGCCGGCGCAACACGTTCGCCGTACAGATGCGTGATTTCGTCGTCGTGACGCTCTTCGATCACGATGTCACGCCCCGTCGCCGTGCGAAGGTCGAGCGTTGACGACGGACAGGCCACGTAGAACGGAATGTTGAAGTGCCGCGCGACGATCGCAAGCCCGAGTGTGCCGATCTTGTTCGCGAAGTCGCCGTTGGCCGCAACCCGGTCTGTACCGACGATCACCACGTCGACCAGTTCCTGCGCCATGATCGACGCCGCCATGCTGTCGGTGATCAGCGTGACATCGACGCCCGCCTGCTGCAACTCGTAGGCGGTCAGGCGCGCGCCCTGCAAAAGCGGACGGGTTTCATCGGCGTAAACGCGGAATGTCTGCCCCTCGCCATGTGCCTTGTAGATGGGCGCGGTTGCGGTGCCAAGACCGGTGGTCGCGAGCGCGCCCGCATTGCAATGCGTCAGCACTCCGCAGCCAGGCGTGATCAGCGGCAGGCCATGCTCGCCGATACCATCACACAGCGCCTGATCTTCCGCGTGGATCGCAACGGCCTCTGCGATCAATGCGTTCAGAAGCGCGGCGGAATCATTGGCATCGCACGCCTGCGCCGCCTGCAACATCCGCTTAAGGCTCCAGCTCAGGTTGACCGCGGTGGGACGCGCGCTGTCTATATAAGCCGCCTGCTGCGCAAGCGCCGCGCGGAATTCATGTACCGGCAGATGAAGGGATGCGCGCATCGCGACGCATAAACCGTAGGCTGCGGCTACGCCTATTGCCGGTGCACCGCGAACCCGCAGTTCATGGATTGCACGCCAGACCTGTTCGGCCGTCGTCACGTTTTCGATGATCGTTTCGCGAGGCAAACGGGTCTGGTCGAGGATCGACAAGCTGCCGTTTTCCCACGTGATGGTCGCTGGAAGGCTCGAAAACAGCGGCGCCGATTTCATGCGTGCTCCGGTTGGTTATTGATTGTTGGTGGACTGAAGCGCCCGCGCCAGACGAACGACCTGTTCGATATCGGTCAGGGATTGCCTTTCGACCAGCAGCGTCTCGGCGCATTGCAGACAACGCACTTCGATCGCCGCGCGTGCCGTGTCGTCCGGAATGTGCGCGATCTCCGCAACCTTCGCCATGCCCACGATCCGGCGGATCATCTTGCAGCCAGCAAAGCCGAGGGTGTCGGCGAGAAGCCGTTGCATGAAGCGCGCCTTGAAGGCATCGGCGCAGGCGCGGTCCGGATCGTCACCAATGAACGAAGTCTTGCTGCGGCCTTCGTGTTCCCGCCATAGCTTGTGGAACTTGGCGGCGAACGCCGACCAGATCGTGCTGACCTGTTCCAGCAGCCACGCCTGATAGGCTTCCGGCCGCCCGTCGTGAAGCCGGCCGTGCCAGTCGCGCGAGAAATAGGCCAGCAGAAGATTGGCGAGCACCGCGCCAATGTCGAACGCCATGGGACCGTAGAACGAGAACTCGGGGTCGATCACATAGGTCTCGTCCGCGTTGACCATGATGGAACCCGTATGCAGGTCGCCATGCAGCAAGGTCTCGGCGTGGTTCATGAACGCCCATTTCATTTCGGCCGCGGCCACGCGCAATGCGGGCGTCTGCCTGAGGCGTTCCAGCGCCGCCCTTGGCAATTTAGCGCTATATACGTTCGATGGATGGTCTTCGAACGGATACGTGAAAACCAGGTCCTCGGTGATCCCGCACAACTCGCTGTTCACGGCCGCGCTCATAGCCTGTTTCTTGATGTCGGCGTTAAGAAAAAGATCCGAGCCGAAGAAGAGCGTGTTCGCAAGATACGTGGACAAGTGATCCGCAAGCCTCGGATACACGACGCCATCCGTCAGCCCTTGCCGCAGGATCCGGTGAGTGGCAAGCCGCTGCATCACCATCAGGAAAAGCTGGCTGTCCGCGTGATAGACCTTGGGCACATGCTGCGGACAAAGCGATCCAAAGCGCCTGAGCGCGGCGACTTCACGCTCCATGCGCTCGCGTCCAAGCGGCCATGTCTTGCCGACCAGCCGCAGAAACGGCGGTGCCTGCTTCACCACCACGCTTTTTTCAGCAGCCCCTGCGTTGCTCGCGAAGTAGACGTAGTTGAGATTGCCGTCGCCCACTTCCGCAATATCCAGTTCCGCCGGCTCGCCCAGCAACGCGTGCACAGCAGGAATGCCCCGCAGGTAAGCCGTCAGTTCCGAAGCATTCAACGCCTCGAATTCCATGATGTCTCCTCCGTGTCCCCCGGTTCTGCCCGCGTCTCAATGACGTTTGCGAACCAGGTCGAACTTGAAGATGCTCGTGTTGTAGTAGTCGTTGCTATAACAAAGCGGATCGCCGCTCTGATCGAAATCGACCTCATCCAGAAGCAGGAACAGGCCGAAGCCATCGCCCAGTTCAGGCAGGTCGCGCGGCGTCAGGATGGTCGGCTGGACGGACGTATGCGTGTGCGACAGCCTGCGGCCGGTCCTGCCGAGCATGGCGAAGAGCGATTCGCCGAGATCGTTGCCGACGGAATCGAACACCTCTTTCGAGACAATATCGATGCAATACGCCGCAATCGCATCGTTCGCCCGCCGGACCCGTTCTATGCGCACGCACGGATGGCCCACATCCAACGCCAGCTTTTCCGCCAGGCTTTCCGATGCCTCGATATTCTCGATCTGCAGCCTGCTTGTTGAGGGCACTGCGCCGACGCTCTTGATCATGTCGGTCACGGACATCAGATCATCCAGACCGCCCTTAAGCTTCAGCGAAATTTGTCTGATGAAGGTCCCGCGCCCCTGGACCCGCGACAGCAATCCATGCGAGATCATTTGCGCCACGGCTTCGCGCAAACTCGACCGCCCCACGCCCAGCAACTCGCACAACTCGATCTCGGTCGGGATCTGATCCCCTGGTTTAAGGCCTTTTTCGCGAATCATGGCCAGCAGCGATTCCTGGATCTTGTCGCTCATCGATTGTTCGACGCTCAAGCGCATGGGAGCCTTTCTCTCAAACTTTTTTGCAATATACATCAGACGTCTGATGTTTTTTCTGGGATTTACCCTGATTTCACAGGGTCGAAGGCATCCCACTCGCGAGGAGGAAAACGCGATTCATGTGGCGCAACATGCGCGGTCGAAGCGAGAGCGGATGCGGTTACGAGACTGGCTGACCTACGGTCAGCAGGCTTGATCTTGTGCGATGCAATGTGCCTGTCTCCCGTCCGGAAACGGTCAGAAATCTGGAGCGGCCAGCGAACCTTCGGCCTTCACGAAGTCGATAAACGCCCGCAGCGGCGCCGGCAAGTGCCTGCGCCCCGGATAATAAAGAAACGGTCCAGAAAATTGTGGCCACCAAGGCTGCAAGATCGGCTCCAGCGCGCCGCTATCCAGATACGGCTGAAGCATCCCCTCGAAAAGATGGACCACTCCCACACCGGCTACAGCGGTGCTGATGGCGAGTTCGACCGCGGCGCTTGGCCTGACCAGAAGCGGGCCTGACGGGTCCAGCCGCACCACCTCACCGTCGCGTTCGAAGAACCACATTGGCATGGCGCCGCCCGCGAGCTGCTCGAGCACGCGTGTCTGCGCGGCCAGTTCGCGGGGATGCGTGGGCCTGCCGTGCGTGTCAAGATATTCCGGCGCTGCCGCGGTCGCGAAACGCTGCACGCGCGGCCCGATCGGGATGGCGATCATGTCCTGTTCCAGACGTTCGTCGTAGCGGATGCCGGCGTCGCAACCAATCGCCAGCACATCGACGAAACCATCCTCGACCACGACTTCCACCCGAATGTCCGGATAAGCCTTCAAAAACCGCGCGATGAGCGTCGGCAACACGATCCGCGCGGCGCTCGACGGCACGTTCAGCTTGAGCGTGCCCGTGGGTTTATCGCGAAAACCGTTCAGAACGTCCAGCGCCGCTTCCATTTCACTGAAGAGCGGCGACAGCTTTTCGATGAGACGCTCGCCCGCCTCGGTCGGCGCCACGCTGCGCGTGGTCCGGTTCAGCAAACGGACCCCGAGACGCGCTTCAAGACGCCGGATCGCCTCGCTCAATGCCGATGCGGACACGCCGCGCACACGCGCCGCCGCGCGGAAGCTGCGTACTTGAGTGACGGCCATGAAGGCGGTGAGATCGGAGAGATCGGGATCGTCCATTGTGCGTTTTTCCGTACAGCCCGTGCTGTAACGGCCGGATTGTCGCACGCTTGGGCGGCTCGCATACTCCTGTCATCGCATCCGCACCGGCACGAACAGGAGAAAGAGCATGGAACAGCGTCAACTCGGAAAAACAGGACCGCAAGTGTCCGCCCTCGGACTCGGCTGCATGGGCATGTCCGGCATGTATGGGCCGTCGGAGCGCGGCGAAAGCATCGCCACGATCCACGCGGCGCTCGACGCGGGCATCAACCTCATCGATACCGGCGATTTCTATGGCAGCGGCCATAACGAAGCGCTGATCGGCGAAGCGTTAAAGGGTACGAAACGCGACGCCGCCGTCGTCAGCGTCAAGTTCGGCGCGTTGCGCGACCCGGCGGGAGGCTGGGCAGGTTACGACGCACGGCCTGCAGCCATCAAGAATTTCCTTGCGTATTCGCTGCAGCGACTGGGGCTTGATTACATCGATATCTATCGTCCTGCGCGGCTCGACCCCAACGTGCCTATCGAGGAAAGCATCGGCGGGATTGCGGATCTGGTGAAGGCGGGGTATGTGCGGCACATCGGGCTGTCGGAAGTCGGCTCGGACACCATCCGCCGCGCCACAGCCGTGCATCCGATCGCCGATTTGCAGATCGAGTATTCGCTGCTTTCGCGCGGTATCGAAGACAATATTCTCGATACTTGCCGCACGCTTGGCGTCGGCGTGACGGCGTATGGCGTGTTGTCACGCGGGCTGATCAGCGGGCACTGGATGCCCGCGCAGAATCTGGCGGGCAGCGATTTCCGCGCGCATAGTCCGCGCTTCCAGGGTGAAAACGCCGAGCGCAATCTGAAGCTCGTCGATGCCCTGCGGCGAATCGCGCAAGCGAAGGGCGTGTCCGTGGCGCAGATCGCGATTGCATGGGTCGCGGCGCAGGGCAAGGACATCATGCCGCTGATCGGCA
>NZ_JBSIPA010001087.1:0-248 GCF_053574605.1 Caballeronia sp. M23-90
CTTCTCGATGAACTGCCTGGCCACGAAAGTTTTCATCAGACAGACATGCTGATGGAAGGATTAAGCAATCTTGCTCCACGACGGCTGCAAGCGCTACTTGATCGATGCCAAAGCGTGAAGGTCAAGCGTCTCTTCTTCTTCTTTGCGGACCGGCACGGTCATGCATGGCTCAAGCATATCGATCGATCGAAAATCGGGCTTGGTTCGGGCAAGCGGGTGCTGGTAAAGGACGGACGTCTGGATTTCAC
>NZ_JBSIPA010001088.1:0-247 GCF_053574605.1 Caballeronia sp. M23-90
CGCATTCTACCGGCGCCTTGCCGGCCGAATTGGTAACGCCAAGGCCGTGACTGCGACGGCGCGCAAGATCGCTGTTCTGTTTTATAACGCGATGCGCTATGGCATGGACTACCGCGACCCGGGTGCGCATCATTACGAACAGCAGTACAGGGACCGTGTCATCAAACAGCTTCATCGCCGCGCGGCGCAATTTGGATATTCACTACAGCCTCAGGACTCGCCAGCGTGAAGGTGAGTTTCTTAGGAA
>NZ_JBSIPA010001089.1:0-245 GCF_053574605.1 Caballeronia sp. M23-90
AAGGTCGATTCGGTCGCGGTGAAGTGCAACGTCATCAGTTGGCTTGTGGCATCGTCAATAAACACCAGCAGCGTGCACGCTGGCGCCCGGTCTTCAAACCACCGGTGATCGCTACCATCGATCTGGATCAGCTCGCCCAGACAAGACCGCCGGTTCCTCGGCTGATGGATCTTGGGCGGGCGCTGCTTGCGTGGAATCCACAGGCCGGCGTCGGTCATCAGGTGGCGAACCGTCTCTGCGGCTAA
>NZ_JBSIPA010001090.1:0-237 GCF_053574605.1 Caballeronia sp. M23-90
CGATCGGCGTGCAGTGTGAGGCAACCCGGTTCGATGTTTTGTCCGGCGACGGTATCGGCAATCAGCATTTCGGCCAGTTCAGCAGTCTCCCGGGGAGCGATCATCCAGCCGACCACGTAGCGGCTAAAGATATCGAGGATCACGTACAGATGGAAGTACGTCCACTTGCCCGGACCCCGTAACTTGGTGATATCCCAGGACCACACTTCATTGGGCTGCACCGCTAACAGCTCCGGG
>NZ_JBSIPA010001091.1:0-237 GCF_053574605.1 Caballeronia sp. M23-90
ACACCGAAATCTCGATTCCCTTGCGTCCCATGATCGCCTCCCTGTCGGTCATGGCTTTATCGTAGAACAACAAATATTTATGTAAAGTTATTTCTGGGACAGAACACTAGCAGGCTGCTGAAATATCAGGCGTTGATGCGTTCGGGTGCATTACGACGGATGCTGGGGGTCGCACTTTTGAAACGCGGAAGACGTTTGCAGGCATTCCACGTTGCTCGCGGGTTCACGATATCAGTG
>NZ_JBSIPA010001092.1:0-222 GCF_053574605.1 Caballeronia sp. M23-90
GGGTTCACGATATCCGTGTTACGCCATTGCTTATTGCCCCTCAGCCCGCAAGTGTGCGCATACGCGTCAAGTTGTAGCCGACCTGCGTCAGCACGAAGAGCTGGTCTACGCGTTCAAGTCCCCGATACATGACCTGGCGAATTCGTCCAACTGTCTTGCCCCATCCGAATACCTGCTCAATGCGCTTACGTTTTTGCTGGCTTATCGCGTAACCCGGCCAGC
>NZ_JBSIPA010001093.1:0-222 GCF_053574605.1 Caballeronia sp. M23-90
GCTCATGACCCCGCACACCGTTCATTACGGCGGCGCTCAAGCGCTCACCAGAACGCGCTGCGCCACCCTGGATGCCGCCTTCCTGGCCCACCCCGAGCGCTTCAAGCGTGTCGCACCGCGACCACCCGAATTGCCCGTCGCCGCATGGATCAACCCACCCAAAAAGAAGGAATCCCAAACCCGCATAAAACTTGACGCTTGCTCACTGAATGTAAACACCCA
>NZ_JBSIPA010000137.1:0-13920 GCF_053574605.1 Caballeronia sp. M23-90
TCGCCGGCGACACGCTGCAGATCGCCGATGTCGTGATCGAAGCGTTCGGCTGCGAGCTGCCCGCCATCTACGTCACCGCGATGGCGCGCCGCGATCGCAAACCCGTGTGGTTCAACCTGGAATATCTGAGCGCCGAGGACTGGGTCGCGGATTTCCACCTGCGGCCGTCGCCGCATCCGCGCCATGCGATCAACAAGACCTTCTTCTTTCCGGGCCTCGGTGCGGGCACGGGCGGCGTCCTGAAGGAACGGACGTTAGACGCGCAACGCGAAGCGTTCCAGCGCGACGCGTGGTGGCAGGAACGGGTCGGCATCACGGCGCCTTCGTCCGAGACAACGGTGATCTCCCTGTTCGCGTACGAGAATCCGGCCATCGATACATTGCTCGAACAATGGCGTGATTCACCCACGCCCATTGCATTGCTGGTGCCCGAAGGACGCATTTCAGGCGCTATTGCACGCTTTTTTGGGCTATCGGGGTTTGCGGCGGGATCGAAGGCTGAAAGCGGTTCGTTGAAGGCCTACGCGCTGGGTTTTGTGGAACAGCCGCTTTTCGACGCCTTGCTCTGGGCCGCCGATATCAATTTCGTGCGCGGCGAAGATTCGTTCGTTCGAGCGCAATGGGCGCAAAAACCGTTCGTGTGGCAAATCTATCCGCAAGCAGACGACGCCCATCTGCCCAAGCTCGACGCCGCCCTCGCCCACTACGCAAACAGCTTGCCGGAGCCCGCGCGGGCTGCGCTGGAGCGGTTCTGGCATGCCTGGAACGGCGTAGGCGCGCCGGATTGGTCCGGTTTCTGGCGGTATCGAAAGCATCTGGAGCAGCGCGCGGCCGATTGGGCCGTGGAACTTGCGAGTATTGGCGATCTGGCTGGAAATCTGGCGGATTTCGCAAAATCTCAGTTAAAATAAGCGGTTATCCAACGGCTTGCAGTCCGGAACAGACGCAACGAGACACAACGCGTACGTTTTCGGGCGGATTCCACGGTGGACGGGTGAAGCATTCAAGCAAGCACCCAGGCGAGCACCCAGGCGCGCGGCATGGCGTGGGACGGAACAGGCAGGGTAGCTGCAACACATCCAATTTCGAGTCAGCCGCCATCACCGCAGCGAACAGGCTCACATTTTCGTACAGGACAGTTTTTTAATTATGAAGACCGCACAAGAACTCCGCGTCGGCAACGTCGTGATGATCGGCAGCGATGCCATGGTCGTGTTGAAGGCCGAATACAACAAATCCGGCCGCAATTCCGCGGTCGTGAAGATGAAGTTCCGCAACCTGCTGGCAAGCGGCAACATGGAATCGGTGTACAAGGCGGACGACAAATTCGACGTCGTCCAGCTCGACCGCAAGGAAGTGACGTACTCGTACTTCGCCGACCCTATGTACGTGTTCATGGACGCTGACTACAACCAGTTCGAAGTCGAAGCCGACATGATGGGCGACGCCCTTAACTACCTTGCAGACGGCATGCCGTGCGAAGTGGTGTTCTACAACGAGAAAGCCATCTCGGTAGAACTGCCAACCTCGCTGGTCCGCGAGATCATCTACACGGAACCGGCCGTTAAGGGCGATACGTCGTCGGGCAAGGTCCTGAAAACGGCCAAGCTCGCAACGGGCTTCGAACTGCAAGTGCCGCTCTTCTGCAACATCGGCGACAAGATCGAAATCGATACCCGCACGAACGAATACCGCAGCCGCGCTTAAAGCCAGCGTCGCTTCGGAAGTCACGAAAAGCGCCCTTCGGGGCGCTTTTTCTTTTTGCTGAACATTATTGCCAATTCAGGCAAACTTTACCGGTTCGTACTTCGAAATTACGATTGAAACGTGTCATTCGGTGCAAGGCGCGCAGCTAACTACCTGATTCGTCTACTTCAAGCCGATGGCACGAAACCTGCTCCAGTAGTCGTGACTGCGCAATGAACGCGCGGAATCTTTCAACTTTCATCACAAGAAAAAATGACGACTACAAAAACCGCTTTCGCACGCCTCGTAATTGCCGCTGTTTGTGCCGTTCCCGCAATCGCCATCACTGCCGGTTGTTCGTCGACGCCCACACATGAGTCGGCTGGCGAATACACCACAGACTCTGCCATCACTACCAAAGTGAAGACGGCCTTGCTGGAGGACCCGGGCCTGAAGTCCTTGTCAGTGAGCGTCAAGACGTATCGGAGCGAAGTGCTGTTGTCGGGCTTCGTGGATTCTCCGAGCCAGATTCAAAAGGCGGTTTCGGTTGCTCGTGGCGTGGAAGGCGTGCAGTCCGTCAAGAACGACTTGCATGTGAAGCCGCAGTAAGCGCCTTCCGGTCCGGCTTGCTCCATGTTGTTCGACCGGAAGCAAGCCGTGCCCGCGCAGAAAACAGTATTGAGCAAGCGCAGGACGAAGACCCGGCGATGAACAGCGATAACTGGAACGCAATGATGAGCTGAGATGATGTCAGCCACAAGGCGGGCCGGCGTCTTCATTGCCCGGTACCGACGCGTTCGCCGCCGAGCGTCGCCAGATGGCGGCCGGCCCGGAACGCCATTCAGACCCACTTATTACGCCGTGTCCGCCATGCCACACGCTTTGATTGTCGAAGACGATCCGAACAGCCTTTCTGGCCTGTCCGCCATTCTCGCGGCCGACGGTTTTTCCGTCGATACCGCAACCACGCTCGCCGAGGCGCGTTCCGCCCTGACGCGCTTCATTCCGGACGTCGTGCTCGTCGACCTGAACTTGCCGGATGGCAGCGGTCTAGACCTGCTGCACAACCTTCCTGCACAGCCGCCAGGCGGCGCCCTGCCGGTTATCGTGATGACCGGGAACGCGACTGTGGAAAGCGCGATTGAAGGCCTGCGGCAGGGCATCTGGGATTACCTGCTGAAGCCGGTGAACATTCCGCGCCTGCGCAGTTTGCTCGCACGCATTCCACGCCCGTACGAACTGACTGAGGAAGTCGGCGCGTTGCGCAGCACGCTGCGCGAACTCGGCCATTTCGGCAGCATGCTGGGGCGCAGCGCCGCGATTCAGCATGTCTACGACCTGATCGAACATACCGCGCCGACTGAAGCCGCCGTACTGATCTGCGGGGAAGCCGGCACGGGCAAGAAGGTCGCCGCACGTACCCTGCATGAGATGAGCCGGCGCCGCAAAGGTCCATTTGTTTCGTTCGATTGCGCGGCAGCCACGGACAGCAACGCACGTTCGATGGAAAGCCTGATGTTCGGTCACGAGCGCGGCGCATTCGCCGGCGCGGAGAACCGCGAGCCGGGCTTGCTCGAACAGGCCGGTGGCGGCACGTTGTTCCTCGATCAGATCGATGCATTGCCGATCGCCCAGCAAGAAGCCCTGCTGCGCGCACTCGACTCGCAGACGTTCATGCGCGTGGGCGGCAGCAACAAGATCGTGACGGATTTCCGGCTGCTGGCATCGACCAGAGTGCCGCCCAAAGACGCCGTCGCCGAAGGCAAATTGCGCGAGGATCTGTTCCAGCGCCTGAATGCATCGTCGATTGCGTTGCCACCGCTGCGCGATCGCGGCGATGACATTGCGCTGCTCGCCGAGCATTTCGTCTATGAGCTGAATCGCGAAAATCATGTGAGCGGCATCACGAGCGGCGCGCCCAAACGTGTGAGCCCGGATTTCATCCGCGAGTGCCTTGCAGCCGAATGGCCGGGCAACGTGCGTGAGTTGCGCGACCGGGTTCGTCGTGCGTACCACGCGTCCGGCGACGTGATCGAAACCCTTCGCGCCGATGAACATACGAGCGCAGGCGGACGTGGGCTGAACGGCACCAGCGTCCAGGTGACGGTCGGCACGGCACTCGCCGACGTGGAAGACATGCTGATTCGCGCGACGCTCGAAGCGGTTGGCGGCACGCGGCATCGGGCGGCGACGCTGCTTGGCATCAGCCCGAAGACGCTCTACAACAAGCTGCAGCGCATGAAGCTGGAGTAAATGCGTTTGAGTTTGAAAAAAAGCCGGAGGTTTCTTTCGAAGAAACTTCCGGCTTTTTGCATTCAGCCCAGCGCGCTCTTGACCAGCGCCAGCGCCTGCTGATATTCCACCTGCGACATCAGCTTGTTCCAGCGCCACGCGTGCCCTCTGGGACGCATGCGCTTCAACCGCGTCAGCGACGCCTTCGTCTGCTGGAACGTCAGCCTCTCGAGGACCTTCTCAGCCTCTTCCGGCTGGTTGCAGATCAGCACCATGTCACAGCCAGCGGTCAGCGCCGCTGTTGCGGCTTCGGTCAGCGTGCCGCCGGCGCGGGCGGCTTCCATCGACAGATCGTCGCTGAAGATCGCGCCATTGAAACCCAGCTTGCCCCGCAAGATGTCCTGCAGCCAGACGCGCGAGAAGCCGGCAGGTTTTTCATCGACTTGCGGGTAGATCACGTGCGCCGGAATCACCGACGCCAGCGACATCCCCAGCCAGTCGTACGGCTTGATATCGGCGGCGAGGATGTCTTCGAGCGAGCGGTCGTCCACCGGCATGGCGACATGCGAATCCGCCGATGCAAACCCGTGCCCCGGAAAATGCTTGCCGCAATTGGCCATGCCCGCGAGCGCCAAGCCGTGGTTCAGGCTCTTCGCAAGCAGGGTCACCACGCGCGGGTCGCTGTGCAACGCGCGATCGCCGATCACCTTCGAATGCCCGTAGTCGAGATCGAGTACGGGCGTGAAACTCATGTCGATACCGCACGCCCGCAACTCCGCCGCGAGCACGTAGCCAAAGGCCGTCGCGGTCTTGGTAGCGAGCAATACGTCGCGATCCCACAACGCGCCGAGCTTGCCCGGCGCGGGCAGGACCGTGAAGCCATCGGTACGGAAACGCTGCACGCGGCCACCTTCGTGATCCACGGCGATCAGGATATCGTCACGCACCGCGCGAATCGCGTCGGTCAGTGCAACGAGCTGCGCCCGATCCTGGAAATGCCGCGTGAAGAGGATGATGCCGCCGGTCATCGGATGGTCGATACGGCGAATGTCGGCGTCGGAGAGCATGGTGCCGGCCACGTCGAGCATGACCGGACCGGGAGTGCGTTTTAACGAGTTCAAATTGGATGCGGAAAAGTCAGGGGTTAGTAGTCTTGCACATTCGTTTCTGCGATCACGAACGACACCGCGTAGTCGCGTTCATCGGTGATGGTGACTTGCGCCGTGATGCCACGGGCCTCGAGCCACTCGGCGAGTTCGCCCGATGCCACCACCTTCGGCTTGCCGCTCGGCTCGTTGAGCGTCTGGACCGCGCGCCAGGTCATGGGCCAGTGCATGCCGAGGCCGATCGCCTTCGAAAACGCTTCCTTCGCCGAGAAACGCGTTGCGAGGAACGCCAGGCCGCGTACTTCGGAGCGCGCCTTGCGTGCGTGATAAACGCGCAGTTCGTCCGCGCCGAGCACCTTCTCGGCGAAGCGCCCTTTCGTGCGCTCCATCACGCCGGCAATGCGGCTTACCTGAACCAGGTCCGTACCGATTCCGTAGATCGCCATGGTTTATCGCGACGATGTGGCGGCAAGACGCGACGCCACCATGATCGCCTTCATCTCGCGCACGGCGTTATCCCAGCCGGCAAAGATCGCGTGCGCGACGATCGCATGCCCGATGTTCAGCTCCACAATGCCTTCAAGCGCTGCGATCGGCTGCACGTTCGTGTAGTGCAGACCGTGTCCCGCGTTCACCTTCAGGCCGAGCGAATTGCCGAAATCGACGCTTCGCGCCACGCGCTCGAATTCCTTTTGCTGCGTGGCTTCGTCGTGTGCTTCGGCGTAGCAGCCCGTATGCAGTTCGATAACCGGCGCGCCCGCTTCATGCGCGGCGCGAATCTGGGTTTCATCGGCATCGATGAAAAGCGAAACCCGCGCGCCCGCCTGCTTCAACTGCTCGCACGCGGCTTTGACGGCGTTGAACTGGCCGGCGACGTCAAGGCCGCCTTCGGTCGTCAGTTCCTGGCGCTTTTCCGGCACCAGACACACGTCATGCGGACGCACGCCGCACGCGATGTCGAGCATTTCCTGCGTCACCGCGCATTCGAGGTTCATCCGCGTTTTGAGCAGAGGACGCAGCGCGTGCACATCGGCATCGAGAATGTGACGGCGATCTTCCCGCAAATGCAGCGTGATGGCGTCGGCGCCGGCTTCTTCAGCTTGCAGCGCGGCGCGGATCGGGTCGGGGTACTGCGTGCCACGCGCGTTGCGCAGCGTTGCGACGTGATCGATGTTGACGCCCAGATCGATCACATTCGCGGGCGACGAAAGAAAGAAGCTCATAGGTTTTGCAGGTCGATCAGGATTTGACGGGTGGCGAGCGGCGTGCCGCCAAGATACACGTTCAGCAGAAAGCGCATCAGCGTTTTGCTCTGCGCGGCCGTCTGCGGGCGGCTGTATTCGTCCTTCTCCATGTCGAGAAGGGTTTGCCCCGCGATCACGGGCCATTGCGACGGGACATCGTCCGATGCTTCACGCACGCCGCGTTCGGGATCGAACACGTACTTCTGCCCGGCGACAACCGGCTGGCGCGTGATGGTCTTGTTCAGCGCCATTGCGTAACCGGTCTCGCGCAGCAACACGCGCTCGAACGATCGCAACGCGTACAGCGCCGGCTCGCCGTGCGCGAGACGCGACAACGTCAGCACGTAATGATTGAACAGCGCGGGATGCGCGTCTTCGCGTGCGCAGAACTTGACGAGCAATTCGTTGACGTAGAAACCGCACAGCAACGCGTCGCCGGCGAGCGGCAACATGCCGCCGACCCATTCTGCCTGCGTCAGGGTGCGTACTTCGCCCTTCCCCGTCCACGACAAACCCAGTGGCTGGAATGTCTGCAGTACGCCGCGCAGCGCCGAATGCGGCCGTTTTGCGCCCTTGGCGACGAGCGCAACGCGGCCGTGATCGCGGGAAAATACATCGAGGATCAGGCTTGTTTCACGATACGGATAGCTGTGCAGTACGAACGACGGCTGCTCCGCGATACGGAAATCCGAACGCGGCGCAGCGCGAGGCGGCCTGGGTTCTTTCGGTGCAGCGGATTTGGCGGAAGCTTTGGTCGAAGCGGCGCGCGTCCCGCGCTTTTTCGGCGCGGGCGTCGGCGGCTCGTCGACACTGAAGTTATCGTCGGCGAGCGGATCGGAGTCGGCGTTGGAAGACTGGGTCATCCACGCGTCATTCGTACCCATAGGCGCGCAATCCCGCTTCGTTATCGGCCCAGCCGCTCTTCACCTTGATGAAGGTTTCAAGGTACACGGGGCCATCGAAAAGCTTTTCCATGTCGAGACGAGCTTCAGTGCTGATCTGCTTCAGCTTCGCCCCTTTCTGACCGATGATCATCGCCTTGTGGGTATCGCGTTCAACCAGGATGGTCGCGAAAATCCGGCGCAGGCGGCCTTCGGTCTCCCATTTGTCGATCATCACCGTGCTCGTGTACGGCAACTCGTCGCCAGTCCAGCGGAACACTTTCTCGCGCAGGATTTCAGCGGCGAGAAAACGCTCGCTGCGGTCCGTCAGGTCGTCTTCGCCGTAGATAGGCGTTCCTTCCGGCAGATACGGCTTCACCACCGCCATCAGACGCGTGATGTCGTCGGGATGCTTCGCGGTCATCGGCACGATTTCCTTGAAGTCGTGCAATGCGCTCATCTTCTGCATGAACGGGAACAGCGTCTCCTTGTCGTTCACGTGATCCAGCTTGTTTGCGATCAAAAGGCACGGCGTGTCGTTCGGGATCAGGTCGAGCACTTTTTGGTCGTCCGGCCCGAAACGGCCAGCTTCGATCACGAACAGGATGGCATCGACCGCTGTCAGCGTGGAAGTTACAGCACGGTTCAGCGAGCGGTTCAGTGCGCCGCTGTGCTTGGTCTGGAAGCCGGGGGTATCGACAAAGATGTACTGTGCGTCGTCCAGCGTACGAATGCCGGTGATCCGATGCCGCGTGGTCTGCGCCTTGCGCGATGTGATGCTGACTTTCTGCCCGACGAGCGCGTTCATCAAGGTCGACTTGCCGACGTTCGGCCGGCCGACGATCGCGACCATGCCGCAGCGGAAATCAGAGGGAGTGGGAGCGTTCATAGATGTTTGCAGCTACAGATTCGTTGGGACGCGTGGCGTCGGGCGTTGCGTTTGTTCAGTGTCGCGGCCGCTTCGGCGGCGGCGCTCAGCGCTCAGCGCTTGCTTGAGGAATAGCCTTGATGCACGTTAGCGCACTTTAATGACCAGCATCGGCCGAGCGTGCGACGGTTTCGTCGACGCTCGCGTCCGCGTGCGCCTCGACGCTTTCCTCGGCTTTCGCCGGCGCTTCGTCGCGCGACCGTGCAGGGGACGCGGATTTGTCGATGACCACAGATTCCGCGACCGGCTTGCTCGCCGCCTTGACGGTGGCCTTCTCAACCGGGTTATGCACAGCGTTATCCACCGGTTTATCAGCGCTCTCGCTGCGCGCCGTAGACGCCTCGGGTGCGCCCTTCTCCGCGCGTTCCGCCCGATGAATCGTCGAACGCTCGACCTTCTCCGCCGATGGTTCCACGTGCGATGCACGAATCACCGCCAGCGGCGCCGTCGCCGGACGTTCGGGATCGTTATGGGCATTGCCGTTGGCCGCGCTCGCCCGCGCGCGTTCACGCCGATCGGGAGCACGCAGATCCAGTGCAGCCTGAACGCCCGTTACGCCGGGGACGATTTCCTGTTCCGCGAGTTTGGCAGCACGGGAACCCTTGCGCTTGGGCTTGGCGGTCAGCGCGGGCGTGGCCGACGCCAGTTCGTCCAGCGCCTTTTTCGCCGCAGCCTGTTCGGCCGCACGGCGGCTCGCGCCGGAACCCGACACCTTCACGTCGAGCTTCGGCACCGTGCATTCCACCTCGAACTGCTGGTTGTGCGCGGCCCCGTGCGTTGCGACAACGGTATAAGTCGGCAACGCGATCTTGTGCCCCTGCAGATACTCTTGCAGCAGCGTCTTCGCGTCCTTGCCGATGGTGCGTGGATCGATGTGATCGAGAATTGGCGTGTAGAGGCGCTTGATGACTTCCAGCGCCGCGTCGAAACCGCCGTCAAGGAAGACAGCGCCGAAAATGGCTTCCAGTGTGTCAGCCAAGATGGACGGCCGACGAAACCCGCCACTGCGCAGCTCCCCTTCGCCCAGGCGCAAGGCTTCCGAGACGTTCAGCGCCTGCGCAATCTCATAAAGCGACTGCTGCTTGACCAGGTTGGCGCGGACGCGAGAAAGATCGCCTTCGTCGAGTTTTGCGAATCGTTGGAACAAAAGCGCAGCCACCACGCAATTTAGAACGGAATCTCCGAGAAATTCGAGTCGTTCATTGTGCGTGGCACTGTGACTGCGATGGGTCATCGCCTGGCGCAGCAATTCCGCATTGCGAAATTCGTACTGAAGCCGGCTTTCCAACGGGGTTGAGGGCATGGGCAGAGTATAACGCGGGCGCCGGGACCGGCGATTCCAGCTGGAAAACGGCAAACCGAAAATAAAATCCAATACGACACTTGCACGTTAGCCGCTTTTCTTCGTGCTGTTTCTAGGCGGCCCGTGCAACGTGTCCATGCGAGGTGCTTATTAACGACTACGCCGCGTTATCCCGCGGCGTAATGTCGAACCATTTATACAAGCATGGCGTGTTTCAATGGAATGAACCAATGCGCTTCAAACTGCTGAAGTTCATCCAGATAAAGAATGCTCGACCAACGATATTTGCATCAGGTACAAAACCCCAATAACGGCTGTCCGCGCTGTTGTCGCGATTGTCGCCCATCATGAAGTAACTGCCCGGGGGCACCTTGCAGATCACGCCTTGTGCGTTGTAATTGCAGTTGTCGCGATTCGGGAAATCATCGGCGCCAATCACAAACGGCGGTACTTGTGCATTGTTCAGAATGGCGTTCTTGCGGCCGTCGAGATCTTCTTCGAACTGCTTTGCATAACCAATGCGTTCGTCATCGAAGAAATCGGGCAACGACGTTTCAGGAACCGGTTTGCCATTGATGGTGAGCTTCTTGTCCTGATACGCAACCGTGTCGCCGGGAAGTCCGATTGCGCGCTTGATGTAATCGACGGATTCGTCTTTTGGATAACGGAACACGACCACGTCGCCGCGTTTAAGCGGCGTGCCGCTTGTCAGCTTCGTATTGCTGATAGGCAGGCGCAAACCGTATTCGAATTTATTGACCAGAATGAAGTCACCGACCAGCAGCGTCGGCACCATCGATCCGGACGGAATCTTGAAGGGCTCGACAACGAACGAACGCACGACAAAAACCACGAGGATGACCGGAAAGAAGCTTGCCGAATATTCCAGATACCAGGGCTGGCGGAGTTTTTCATCGCGCAGACGAGCACGTGTTTGCGGTGCGTGCTCGTCGGCGAAGCGCGGTTCCAGACGTGCCTGCTGCTGGTCGAACTCCGCTACCGCTGCATCTGCCGCGCGCCGCCGTTGCGGCTCGAATACCAGTTTATCGAACACCCACGCGATACCCGTCAGGACGACGAGCACCAAAAGAATCAACGCAAAATTCATCAATCGTTTCCGGTTGTTTTATTAATCTTCGACGCGAAGAATCGCGAGGAAAGCTTCTTGCGGAATCTCGACCGAACCGACCTGCTTCATGCGCTTCTTGCCGGCCTTCTGCTTTTCCAGGAGCTTTTTCTTTCGGGAGATATCGCCGCCGTAGCACTTTGCCAGAACGTTCTTACGCAATGCTTTAATGTTCTCGCGCGCAATGATGTTCGCGCCGATAGTCGCCTGGATCGCCACGTCGTACATCTGCCGCGGAATCAGTTCGCGCATCTTCGACGCCACTTCGCGCCCGCGATGCTGGCTCTGCGACCGGTGCGTGATGACTGACAGCGCATCGACTTTATCGCCGTTGATCAGCATGTCGACCTTCACCACGTCAGACGCACGATATTCCTTGAACTCGTAGTCCATGGACGCATAACCGCGCGACGTGGACTTCAGCCGATCGAAGAAATCGAGCACGATTTCCGCCATGGGGATTTCGTACGTGAGTTGGACCTGACGGCCGTGATACTGCATGTTGATCTGCTGGCCGCGCTTGCCCGTGCACAGCGTGATCACCGCGCCCACATACTCCTGCGGCATGTACAGGTTCACGGTCACGATCGGCTCGCGCACTTCTTCAATGTACGAAGGCTCCGGCATCTTGGCCGGATTCTCGACCTGGATCAGTTCGCCGTCGCGCTTCACGACTTCGTACACCACGGTCGGCGCCGTGGTGATGAGGTCCATGTCGAACTCGCGCTCAAGGCGTTCCTGCACGATCTCCATGTGCAGAAGACCGAGAAAGCCGCATCGGAAACCAAAACCGAGCGCCTGCGACACTTCCGGCTCGTATTGCAGCGACGCGTCGTTGAGCTTCAGCTTTTCCAGCGATTCACGCAATGCGTCGTACTGATTCGCTTCGACCGGATACAAACCGGCGAACACTTGCGGCTTCACTTCCTTGAAGCCGGGCAACGGCGTTTCGGCCGGACGGGCGACGGTGGTGACCGTATCGCCGACCTTCGCAGCCTGCAGCTCCTTGATGCCCGCGATAATGAAGCCCACCTGTCCCGCCGACAGCGACGCCAGGTTCGTGGCCTTCGGCGCGAACACGCCGAGGTGCTCGACCGGATACACCGCGCCGGACGCCATCATCTTGATCTTGTCTTTCGGGCGCAGCGTGCCGTTCTTGATGCGCACGAGCATGACCACGCCCACGTAGTTATCGAACCACGAGTCGATGATCAGCGCCTGCAGCGGCGCGTCCGGATCGCCCTTTGGCGGCGGCACCTTCGCGATCAGCGCTTCGAGTACGTCGGTGACGCCGAGGCCCGTCTTGGCGCTGCAATGCGTCGCATCGGTTGCATCGATACCGATCACGTCTTCGATTTCCGCGATCGCGTTCTCGGGGTCGGCGGCCGGCAAGTCGATCTTGTTCAGCACCGGCACGACTTCCACGCCGAGTTCGATCGCCATGTAGCAGTTGGCGACCGTCTGCGCTTCCACGCCCTGGCTCGCGTCCACGACCAGCAGCGCGCCTTCGCACGCCGACAGCGAACGGCTGACTTCATAAGAAAAGTCGACGTGTCCGGGGGTGTCGATGAGATTCAGGTTGTAGACCTGACCGTCGCGCGCCTTGTAGCTCAGGGCCGCGGTTTGCGCCTTGATCGTGATGCCGCGCTCACGCTCGAGATCCATGGAATCGAGCACCTGCGCGTCCATTTCGCGGTCGGACAAGCCGCCGCAAAGCTGGATGATGCGGTCGGCCAGCGTCGATTTGCCGTGGTCGATGTGCGCAATGATCGAGAAGTTACGAATATGATTCATTCAGTGCCGATCAAGCAAAAAGGCGCGCCCAGACAAACGCGGAGCACGCCTTGAAAATGGGGTAAAAAACCTTTCGATTTTAGCCGAAAAGGAGGGGGGACGGGAATTTACGTTCACACGCGGGCGTTTGCAGCCCCGCTCAGGCGATTGTGGCGAGCGCCTGTCTCACGCGGGATTCGTCCAGCCGGTAGTGGCACAACTGGACGCCATCGAACAGCAAAACGGGCACGAGTTCGTCATACAGCGCTTCGAGCGCCGGATCGGTATCGATATCGATCCATTCGACCGGCACGCCGAACTCCGCCGCGATCGGCTCGAGTCCGGCGCGCAAATCCTCGCAGAGATGGCACCAAGCGCGCCCGTAGAGCTTGAGCGCGGGCATTGCAGCCTACTTCTGCGACCGCGGACGCAGCGGCACGAATTGCGTGTTGTCGCCACGGCGCACGAGAACCGCGACCATCTTGCTCGGATCGACGTTCTGCGCGACGGCATCGAACTGCTTGGCGCTCGTGATATCCGTGTCGCCGATACGCAGGATGATGTCGCCCTTCTGGAACCCTGCACGCGATGCCGGCCCTTCGACCGCTTCCACCTGCACGCCATTGGGGATTTTCAGCGACTTCTTCTGGTCGGCCGGGATGTCGCTCACCGCGATACCCAGCGCGTTGCTCGGCGAACGCTCCTTCGGCGGGGCCGGCTTCTTGGGTTCGGCCTTGGTGACCTTGTCCGGCTGCATTTCCGCGATGGTGATCGGCAGGTCACGCGACTGACCCTTGCGCCAGACGGTGATGGTCGCCTTCGTGCCAGGCTTCGTGTCTCCAACCATACGCGGCAGATCGGTCGCCGTCGAGACGTCGTGGCCGTTGTATTTCAGGATGATGTCGCCCGGCTGGATGCCGGCTTTATCGGCGGGACCGCCCGGTTCCACGCTGCTCACCAGCGCCCCTTGCGCCTTCGGCAGTCCGAGCGAATCGGCCACTTCCTTGGTCACTTCGCCAATCGCCACCGCGATACGGCCACGCACCACCTTGCCGCCCGTCTTCAGTTGATCGGCGACGCGCATGGCTTCGTCGATAGGAATTGCGAACGAAATCCCCATGAAACCGCCGGTGCGGCTGTAGATCTGTGAATTGATGCCAATGACTTCACCAGCCATGTTGATCAGCGGTCCGCCCGAATTGCCCGGATTCACCGCGACGTCCGTCTGGATGAACGGCAGGTAGTCGCCAGTATCGCGCCCCTTGGCGCTGACGATACCCGCGGTCACCGTGTTGTCGAGACCGAAAGGCGAACCGATTGCGAGCACCCATTCGCCCACGCGCACCTTGTTCGAGTCGCCCATGGTGATGGCCGGCAAGCTCGTTGCCTGGATCTTGACCACTGCGACGTCCGTGCGTTCGTCGACGCCAACCAGCCTCGCCTTGAACTCGCGTTTGTCGGTGAGCGTGACGTAGATGGTGTCGGCGTCATCGACCACGTGAGCGTTGGTCATTACGTAACCATCGGCCGACATGATGAAGCCCGAGCCCACACCGCTGCTCTGCTCGGAATTGTCCTGGCTGTCGGGGCTGTCTTGCGGTGCGCTGCGGTTTCCGCGGCCACTGCCGCCGCCGCTGTCAA
>NZ_JBSIPA010001094.1:0-221 GCF_053574605.1 Caballeronia sp. M23-90
TTCGCTTTGCGGCGCACGCAGGTCGACGCTGATCAGCTTGTCGCGCACCCGATACTGCGTGACCGTGTAGCCCGTGAATTGCATCGCGAGGAAATTGGACACGTCTTGCGAACTGACGCCGAGTTCACGCGCTTTCTTCTGGTCGATCTGGAAGCGCACCGAGCGCTCCGATGGTTCGTCCCAGTCGTATTGAACGTTTGTCGTGCCGCTGTCGGCGCGCA
>NZ_JBSIPA010001095.1:0-209 GCF_053574605.1 Caballeronia sp. M23-90
CACCTCGCGCCGTCCGTCATGTTCCCGAGCAAGGCGTTCCGCCCTGTTCGTCTTTGTTATTGCGATCGCGACCGTTCAGCCGTTTTTACGCTACGTCGCCCCTCATTTTAGTCGAGTCCGTTACTTTTCATGTCAGCTCTCAAACTTTCTCCTGCCCAACGCGCCGACCTGCGCTCCCAAGCTCACGCGCTCAAGCCCGTTGTACTCAT
>NZ_JBSIPA010001096.1:0-203 GCF_053574605.1 Caballeronia sp. M23-90
TTACGGGCGGTGTGGTGGATGTATCGGCGAGTGCCAATCTCGTGCTCACGCAGCGCGACGACGGCACGCTTTCGTTCAGCACCGAAGCTCGCACGGAATAAGCAGGCACCGACTGAGCACGCGCGGTACGCATTTCTTCTTGTCACGAATCAAGCACCACCAGGATCCACATGAACATGGCCACTCAGGGTTCTGCCGAAAGC
>NZ_JBSIPA010000138.1:0-13782 GCF_053574605.1 Caballeronia sp. M23-90
TGACTGTGATGCGGCTGCTGGTTTTGCGCGTGTGCGATGACAGTACTTTGCCACCGCTGATCTTGCAGCCCGGCGCAAGCGTGAGCCATGAAGTAAAGTGCTTGGCCGCATTAAGCCTGTCGCCGTTCCTCATGCCGTTGATTCTCGGCAAGGCCTTCACTCCAAGCGCACACGTCTTGCAGTGTCTCGCCGTGATGTTTCCGTTCGCCGCGTTCAACGAGTTCGTCGCGTTCTATGTGTTCGTGCCGCGCCAGAAAGACCGCTTGCTTGCCATAGCCGGGATCACGTCGGGTCTCGCCAACCTGGCTGCAGCGCTGTTTCTCGCGCCTTTATATGGCGCCATGGGCATGGCCGTTGCGCGCGTGATCGGGGAAGCCACCCTCACCGTCATGCTGGTCGGCCTGATGATTCGATCGGACATGATCGGACTGCTTCCGGGCGTTGGCCGCGCGGCGGCAATGGCGCGCGGCGTCTTCCAGCATGCCGGAAGCGGCAAGGATAAATGACCCGTTCAGGCTATCCGGAACAGCAACTGGCCCTGGTCTTCGAACACTTTGACGCCAAGGAAATTGTGAAGATAACCTGAAGGCCCGAGGGCATCGATCTGCGCCACGTCAAGCGTAGAAGTCAACGCGATCACCTTCGACGCAGCCGCGAGTCCCGATGCAATCCCGGCTGCCGAATCCTCGAACACGAGCGCTTGCTCCGGCTCGGCTCCCAGCGCCTTCGCACCCGCGATGAACCCATCCGGCGCAGGTTTGCCGCGCGCAATGTCGTCGGAAGTAAAAAGGAAGCGGGGAATCGGCAGTCCTGCTGCCTGCATGCGGCGTATCGCAAGCGGCCGTTCGGCGGACGTCACGACCGCCCAGCGATCGTCCGGAAGCGATGCCAGCATAGCAAGTGCGCCCGGTATCTCGACAATGCCGTCCACGTCGTCGAGTTCACGCTGCTTCAGCGCGGCGGTATCGGCTTCCACATCCGTTCCCGGCGGCGCCAGTGCGCGAACCGTATCGATCACGCGCCGCCCCTGGCATTCGCGCAGGACCATGGCGGCGTCGAGCCCGTGGTGCGCCGCCCAGTCCGTGTACGCACGAATCACGGGCGCATGTGAATTGATCAGGGTTCCATCCATGTCGAAGAGAAGACAGGAGGTGCGGAATTCGACTTGAGTGAGCAGCATGAGGAAGATGAATGATGTCCAACCGGCAAACGCTAACGATGTTCCTCAACGCCGCCCGTGACCGCTTCGACCACGCTCAAAGTGGTCGACTCACGCGGCTGCAAGACGACCAGCGGTCCGTGCGATTCGATCTCGAAGTAGGGCAGTCGCGGTGCGTTGAAGACTTCTAGCGGCGAGCCATGAGCATACCTTGCATCGGGGAACACCGGGAAGCGCCTGCTCAACGTATGCCTGCCCTCCGGCAGGTCGAACACTACGTGCGCTACACCCCGCGAATTATCGATGCCCAGTTTGAACTCGATTGGCTCGGTGCACCGTGTCGTGACGTGCTTGCTCGAACCCGTCACGAAACCGGATTCACGGACATCGCCCAATGGGCCTTTAGCGAGAAACGGCGTCACCGATTCCCACCAGTCCCGCTGCGCGTTTTCGATAACAACGTCAACCCGGCCAGGCCGCCGCAACATCAGCACGTCCCAGATTGCACATGGCCGCGCCACCTCGCTGCGGTTGCTGAGTTCATGCAACGTTGTCCATGAGCCATCACGTGCTGACAACACAATGCGGCGCCGGACCTGCAAGCCGCTTTGCCGGCATACAGGGCTCAGCAACTCGACGCCCATCGACCGGCTGTCGAACCACGTGCTCACGACTTCGTAGGAACCGCTGTCCAGATCGCGCTGTGGCGCGCGTTCGGGCCAGTCGGACTCCGGCGCAACCCAGGTCTTGCCGCCACCCCATAGTGGAAAATCCCATTCGCCGCACAGCGTGCGCCATTGTTCCGCACTCCAGTCGGGCACGTGGCCGGCAAGCGCGTCGTTGACGTAGGCCAGCTCGACGCCCTCATGCCGGATGCTCATCAGCCTTCCGCCAATGGCGGGCACAACAGTCAACTCGACCGCGCCCTCGCGCATCGATAACGCGTTCCACCCGCTATAAGCGGTCCATTTCAACTCGCGGCGAGTATCGGAAATCCCTGCAAAGTGCGATATGCGGCTCAGCATCGCTCAGCTCTTCGCCACCGGTTTGCTGCGCATCAGGCCGACTGTCTCGGGCTGTGCGATCTTGCACATCACGGGAGGCAAACCGCGCGCGATCAGTTCGATATCCGCCAGTGCACGACGGCCGATTTCACGCAGCACGGCACTCAGCGCGCCGGCCTGATGCGGCGAGAGCAACACGGTATCGATGGAACGCGCCCGATGTCCCGGCGCGAGCGGCTCTTCGGGAAAGACATCGGTCGCCACACGAATATGCCCTGACGCGGCTGCGTCGAGCATCGCATCGAAATCGACCACGCCGGCACGGCTCACGAGCACGAACGCGGCGCCTTGTTTCATCGATGCAAATTCATCGCGCGTGAGGAATCCCTGGTTCTGCGACGTCACGCCAGCCACCACGAACACGACCTGCGACTCGCGCAAGACCGTCTCAAGCGACGCCGCCTCGCAACCGAGCGACTCGAGGTATGCCGGCGGCAACCACGGATCGAACGCCTTCACCACGCCACGAAACGGCGCGATGAGCGGCAGGATTGCACGCCCGAGATCGCCCATGCCAATAAACCCCACGGGCGCGCCATAAAGCGAAAACGCGTCCCGGTTGGCATCGAGTCCATATTGTTCGGTGCCGTTGCGAAAGCGCCGGTCCGCATGGCTGATCCCGCGAGCCAGATCGATTGCCATGCCAAGCGCGGCTTCCGCCACCGGTTCCGCGAACACCGGGCTCACGTTCAGCACGCGCACGCCTTGTCTGAAGCACTGCGCATAGTCCACATTCGGAAGAAAGTTGCCCTCCACATTCACGATCGCGCGAAGATTCACCGCACGCGTCAGACGTTCGGACGGCATGTCGAGCTGCCCGACGATGATGTGCGCATCGGCTGCGTGCTGGTTGAAGATTTCATCGGTCACTGGGCCATCTGCGTGGATGAACACTTCGCCGAGCGCATGAAGACGTTCCAGATCGGCGGGGCTGAAAATGTCTTCGACGTTACGCGGGGAGGGCGCGATGAAAAGACGGATTTTCTCTGCGGCTTGAATCGAGGACACGGGATGCTCCAGGAAGGGAATGGCTGAAGCGGGAACGCGGTCAACGTCGACACGCGTCCACCGCAGATCTGATTGATTGGGAAACCTAGCGGGACTTCCGGGTGAACAGCTTGTCGGCCGTGACTGCCGCAATGATCAGCGCGCCCATCACGATCTGCTGATAATAGGTCTCGACGTTCATGATGTTCAGGATGTTGTTGATCACGCCGATGATCAGTCCGCCAATGACCACGCCCGTCACCTGCCCTCGCCCGCCAAAGAAGCTCGTCCCCCCGATGATCGCCGACGCAATGGCGAAGGTCTCGAACCCGACGCCCGCGTTCGGCTCGGCCGCAGCGGTCCGCGCGGTCGTGACAATGCCCGCGATACCCGCGCATGTCCCCGCGATGATGAACACCACCATGGTATGCAGCTTCACGCTGATGCCTGAATAAAACGCGGCTTGCGCATTGCCGCCGAGCGCGTAGATGTTGCGCCCGAGTTTCGTAAACTTGGTCAGGAACAACAGGAAACCCGCCACGACGACCGCAATGATGATGGGTACAGGTACGCCGAAAACACGCCCGGCGACGACATCTGTGAATGAACGGTCGAAGCCGAATACCGAACGCGAATCCGACACGATGAGCGTCACACCGCGATAAATCGCCGCCGTTCCCAGCGTGATGATGAAGGGATGCAACTGCGTGAGATTGACCAGGGCGCCGTTGATGGCGCCGAGCAACGCGCCCATGCCCACGCCGCCGATCAGCACCGCGAGCCAGACGGGCAAACCCGCCATCATCAGCTTGGCCATGACCATGCCGGACAGCGCCAGCACCGAACCAATCGACAAATCGATCCCTGCAATCAGAATGGTGAAGAACACGCCGCACGCGAGCAACACCATGACGGAGCTTTGCAACAGGACCTGCACGAGGTTGTCGCGGGTGAGGAAATATTGTGGCGATGCAATGCTGCACAGGATCAGCAACACGACCAGGATGCCGAAAGTGCCATACGTCTGCCAGATCGTGGCGAAATCGCGGCGCGGTGCGGCCGGCAACGGCGCACCCGAAGTATTCGATGGGTTCATTTTGCCTCCTTCGTGGTCGCTCATGAGGTGGCGACTTGCATGATCGATTCTTCCGTGGCGTCGGCGTTCGCAAGCGTGCTTGCCACCGTGCCGTCCTTGTACACCGCAATGCGATCGCACACCGCAATGAGTTCCGGCAACTCCGATGAAACCATCAGGATCGCCTTCCCCTCGTTCGCGAGGCCGCGCATGATCGAATAGATTTCAGCCTTCGCGCCTATGTCGATACCGCGCGTGGGTTCATCGAAGATAAAGAGGTCGCTTTGCGCAGCAAGCCACTTTGCGATGATCGCTTTTTGCTGATTGCCGCCCGACAGTTCGGTGATGTTCTGAGTCGACGAAGCACAGCGGATGCGCAGCCGCTCCTTGTAGCGCAGGCCGAATTCGCGCTGGCGTGCGCGGTCGATCAAACCCAGCGACAACGCGCGCCGCGTGCTGCGCAAGGCAGGCGCCACGAAGATGTTTTCTTCTATGTTCAAGTTTTGGAAGAAGCCGGTCGCGCGCCGGTCTTCGGTCACGAATGCAAGCCCTTGCTTGACCGCCTGATACGGCGAGTCGATCGTGATCTCGCGCCCGTTCAGCGTCATGCGCCCCGCCGATTTTCGCCGCACGCCGAAGATGGTTTCCATCAGTTCGCTGCGCCCGGAACCCATCAGGCCCGCAAAGCCGAAGATCTCGCCGCGATGCACGTTGAACGAAACATCGCGCACCCAGCCATCGCGTGAGGAAAGATGATCGACGGAAAATACGATGTCTCCGTGCGTGGCATCCTCGCCTTTCGGCCTGCCGTGAACGATCTCCCGGCCAACCATCAGCGCGACGAGGCGATCCGTCGATGTCGATCTGGCGTCGTACGTGCCCACGTACTTGCCGTCTTTCAGGACCGTGACACGGTCGCCGATCAGCGCAATCTCCTTCAACTTGTGAGAGATATAAGCCACGCCCACGCCATCGCGCTTCAGATCGCCGATCACGTTGAAAAGCTTCGCAACTTCGGTATCGGTCAGTGACGAAGTCGGCTCGTCCATGATGATGAGCCGCGCTTCGCTCGCGAGCGCCTTGGCAATCTCGACCTGCTGTTTCTCCGAGATGCCCAGATCGCCCACCAGCGTTCGCGGATCACGCTCGAGGCCGACACGGGCAAGCACCTCACGCGCCTTCGCGTTCATCTTCCGGCGATCGACCACGGGAATACCAAAGCGCTTGATGGTCGGAATGCGCCCGACAAACAGGTTCTCTTCAATACTCAAGTAGTCGATAACACTCAGCTCCTGATAGATCAGGCAGATGCCGAGCTGGGCGGACAACGAAGGCGACAACCTGGCGTACTCGTTGCCGCCCGCGATGATCGCGCCCGAAGTCGGCTCGTAGATGCCGCTCAGGATTTTCATCAGCGTCGATTTCCCGGCGCCGTTCTCGCCGAGCAGCACATGCACCTCGCCGGCGCGAACGTCGAAGCTCACGTCGCTTAGCGCGGTCGTACCGGGAAACAGCTTCGTGATGCCGCGTACGGCCACCAGTACTTCGTTCATCTGATCCTCGCGAGGCGGTTTACTTCGTGATCAGATGCGACTCGATCGGCAGGAACTCCGGCGTCTTGTTCGGATCGATAGCAGGCTTGTTTTTCAGCGCATCGAGCAACAGGTCGACGGCCTTTGCGCCCATCGCCGCGGAGTCCTGCGCAACCGTTGCGGTCAGCTCACCGCGCTTGACGGAGTCGAGCGCTTCGGGAACGCCATCGGTGCCGACTACAACGACTTTGCCGAGCTTGTCCGCATTCTTCACAGCCTGTGCCGCGCCCAGCGCCATGGTGTCGTTCGCCGCGTAGATAGCTTTCAGATCGGGATTGCGTTGCAAGATGTTGGTGGTGACATCAAGTGCTTTCGAGCGATCCCAGTCACCGGGCTGGCTTGCAACCAGCTTGATGGACGGCACCTTTGCGAAGGCCTGCTTTGCGCCATCGCGGCGTGCATCGCCCGACACGTTCCCCGCCTTTCCTTCGATGATCGCGACCTTGCCACCCGAGCTGCCAAGTTTCTGCGCAATGAAATCGCCCGCTTTATTTCCAAGCGCCACGTTGTCGCTCGAAATGAAAGCGATCACCGCACCGCCCGCCGCTTTCAACTGGCCCTGATCGATTTTTTCATCGATGTTGACCACGTAGATGCCTTTCTTCGTCGCCGCGCTCACGGCTTGAATCAGGCTCACGGGCGAGATCGGCGCAACACCGATCGCCTTGTAGTTCTTGTTCAGCACGTCTTCCACCAGACGTTGCTGCCCCTGGATATCTTCTTCGCTGTTGCCCGCAAGGATGTCGACCGTGACGCCCTTCGCCTTCGCCTCTTTCTGGATGCCGTCGCGCATTGCGACCCAATACGGGTTGGCGAGCGTCTTCAAGACGATCGCGATGTCTGCGGCTTGCGCCGGCGTCCACGCTGCCAGCGTCAATGCCGCTGCTGCAACGCCCGTTGTCGATTTGAGCCAGTTTTGTACGTTCATGCTTCGTCTCCTGTTTTTCCGCGCAAGCGGATTTTTATGTGATGACACACCCACTAGATTTGTTTCCACGCACCCGCTTTCGATGAACCCAGCACCGCATCGATGATCTGCGCCGAGCGATAACCATCGTCGAAAGTCGGCAGGCCTTCGCGGGTCTCGCCGCGAATCACCGCATATGTATCGGCAACAAAGGCTTCGAAGCATTGCGCGTAGCCTTGGGCGTGACCCGCCGGCAAGGTCGCGAGACGCCTTTGCTCGGCACTGCCGCGCGATGGATCGCGCACGAGCAGGCGCGTCGAGTCGCGCTCGCCGAGCCATAATTTTTCGGGTTCTTCCTGGTCGAACACGAGGCTTGCGTCGGCGCCATCGATTTCGAACCACAAGCGGTTCTTGCGACCTGCCGACACCTGGCTTACGGTCAGCGTTGTCAGGACGCCTGTGCTCGTGCGGAACAACGCACCGGCTATGTCCTCGGTCGTCACCGCTGTTCTCGGCGCCGATGCATCTAGCGTCACCGCTGAAAAGGTCGTGACCGATCCCGCCGGCCGGTCCTTCATCGTGGTCTGGAGCGTCGCGACAACGGATTCAAAACGCTCGCCGCTGATCCATTCAACCAGGTCGCACCAATGCGAGCCGATATCGGCGAATGCGCGCGACGGGCCACCTAGCGTGGCGTCGACGCGCCAGTTGGTATCGTCGCGGCCGAGCAACCAATCCTGCAGATAACTCCCGTGCATCAGTTGCAGCGCGCCCACCGTGCCGTCCTGCACGAGCGCGCGTGCTTCTCGAACCATAGGGTGATATCGATAAACAAAGGGGATCGCCGCCACACGCTGCGCCGAGTGCGCAGCATCTGCCAATGCTTTTGCATCGGCGAGACTGGTGGCAAGCGGCTTTTCGCAGACCACGTGCTTGCCGGCAGCGAGCGCCGCCATGGCAATCGGGTAATGCGTGGAGTTGGGCGTACAGATATGAACGACGTCGACCGACGGATCAGCGATGGCTTCCTCGACACTCGAATAGGCGCGCTCGATTCCCAGTTGCGCCGCAGCCTCCTTTGCGCGCTCCGGGCTCGACGTTGCAATGCCCTTGATCTGAGCGCCGGCCAGACGGCTCGCCCTTGAATGAACGGCGCCCATCATGCCGGCGCCGACGATTGCCACACCCGGCGCGCGCGCCAGTTTTGTCTCAGCCATTTTTTTAAACTCCATTTGGTTGACTGGGACAATACCGAGGCGCGTCTTGGCCGGACATTTTGTATTATTTAATTCGATTTCCGACATAAATACTTTGCCTATCGGCTTGAGAATCTCGCTTGTGGCCAATGCTCGGATTAAAGTAAGCTCGGTTCCCCGAGGCCTCAGCCGCTATGCACACTCAAAGCAATCAACCCGCTCCCTCTCGCCTCGCCACGTTCGACCGCGCTTTCCGGCTCGAAGAGTTCGAGGTTCATAGCAAGCTCGCGAAGCTGATTGCGTCGTCGCAGGGCGTGAGCCGCGCGGACCTTGCGCGCAATACCGGGTTCGCGCGCTCGACCGTTTCTCAGTTGATCCAGCCGCTGATCGAATGCGATCTCGTGAAGGAGCAAGCGCAAAGCGCATCGGCGAGAGGACGTCCCGGAACCATGCTCGTGCTCAATCCGCGCGCCGGCGTGATCCTCGTGGCGGACATGGGGGCGACGCACGGGCGTCTCGTGATCTCGGATCTTGCGCAACGGCGGCTCGCCGAGCGGGTCTTTGGCGTCGATGTTTCACTTGGACCGGAGCCGGTCCTCGAATCGATCATCGAGCAATTCCATCAATTGCTGCAGGAGCACAGGCTGCTCGATCAGTCCGTGCGCAGTGTCGTGGTCGGCTTGCCGAGTCCCGTGGATTTCAGCCGCGGCGTTTGCGTGAGGCCGCCGATCATGCCGGGTTGGGATGGCTTTCCGGTATCGGAATATTTGCAGGCGCGCCTCAAGACGCCGGTGCTGGTCGATAACGATGTGAACCTGATGGCCCTGGGCGAAGCACGCACGCGGCCTGCCAATCAATCGCCGCTGCTCTTCGCGAAGGTATCGACCGGAATCGGCTGCGGCATCATTACGTCCGAAGGCATGCTGCACCGCGGCGCCGATGGTTCCGCGGGTGACATCGGGCATATCAGGGTGCCTGGCCGCGACGATGTCGTTTGCCGTTGCGGCAATATCGGTTGCGTTGAAGCCGTTGCTTCGACCAATGCGGTGCTCGCCAACCTGCAGGCGCTGCCCGACTCCGACGCGCAAACCGTGGATGACCTCGTGCGTCTCGTTCGCTCGGGCGATCCGCAAGCGGTGCGCTTGATACGCGCGGCGGCAGAGGAAATCGGCGAGATCATCGCCATGCTCGTGCACATGTACAACCCTGCGGCCATCGTGCTTGGAGGGCGCATGGCGAGGATCAGCGACGATCTTCTCGCGGGGGTGCGTGCAGTGGTTTACCGGAGAGCGTTGCCGCTTGCCACGCGCAGCCTGCTGATCCAGAACACGGCGCTGAATCAATATGCCGGAGCGATTGGCGGCACGGTGCTCGGAATCGAAAGCGCGCTTTCGTCGAAGGGCATTGCTTCCATCCTGCATCCGCTGCACGGCTGAACGGCTGAAACGCTGAAAGGCGGCGCTCGGGTCTGACGCCCGCTCCCTTCACGGAAGTGAAAAAGACAGTAACAGCGACTGTCAATTTCCCCGCAGTTCTGCAAACATGGCGGCCCGTCTTCCAGGCAGTATCGTTCCAATGGCATCAAGCAAAGCACATCACGCCACCGGCTTCGCGGCGGGCGTCATGGCGGCGAGTATCGTCGCTCACAGCGGCACCGTCGGGCCGTTTCACGTGTGGGTCTTGCTGAGTTTCATGGCTGCGGTTGCGGGCGGCACTGCCCCCGACTGGCTGGAAGTGGCGTGGTGGTCACGCACGCGCCGCCTGTGGATCACGCACCGTACTGTGACCCATTGGGGTATCGGCTGGATTGCGCTGCTGGCGGTCTCGTACCATTGGCTCGGGCATGACCGGCTCGCCGCGCCGGCATTTGGATTCGCGTGCGGCGGCCTGATGCATCTGCTCGCCGACTGGCCCAATCCGCTCGGCGTTCCGTGGATCGCCTCGCGTCATTCGCTCAACTGGTGGAATAGCGGACACTGCGACCTGCTGGTGGTCGGCGCGTCGTGGACCGCAGCGTGGTTTATTGCAGGCCACGTCGGGCTGCACGACATTCACGGTCTCTCGCACCTGACGCACTGGCTCGCGCGCTAAAACAACTCCTGCTACGAAGCCTCCTTCAAAAGCAGCCACATGGTCGTGGGGCTGATTCCGAGTTGCTTGGCTGCGATGCTGCACCGCTCGCACAGCGACGGCAGCTACACATGCAGGGTCGGGCCAACGCGCACTCAGTTTCACACGCGCTATGAGTTGAATCAGTTGAACAATGAATCGCAGACTCAGACCGTGCCCTGAGGTGCCATGAGCAGCAAGCCTTAAGACGCTTTGCCGCCCCCCCCTCCGGGGGTTCTTGCTCTACGCGTCTTGCAAAGGCCAATCATCATGTTCGGCCGCGGAACTGCACCAAAGGTGGCACTGGAAAGTATCGTCCCTGGGCTCGCGCGCAAAGAGAATATACAGCCCGAGCACACGCGCATCACATATTCGCCCCCCCGTAGCGGCCATTGTTTCAACTGGTGCGCGATGGATCGCGTGCTCAGCTTATTCCCACTCGATCAAGAAAGATTTTTTGGAAAGCCTTCGAGTTTTGGATCCTGTGTGGATTTTCAAAAAGGCAAATCAAAAGCCCGAGCTAACTGCGATTCGGCACGAAGCAGGTTGGCGCATTGCTTATAAGTGGCACGCTACGCACCATTCTTGCTTTCCATGTGCGCAAAAATCTGCTTCCAGATCGACACCTCGTCGGTAACGAAAAATTCCGTCATTACCTTGTCTTTCGTGAGATTCGCGTGCGACATGCCCATGACGTAGACAGGCGCGCCGGTCGGTTCTCCAAAATGTCCGAAGCCGCAATGCGTGCCCGTGAGCGACCAGCGCACCGCAACCCTTACTGGCTGCTCAGGATCGCGGTTCACCCGTGCGCTTTCTACCTTGAGCACCGCATCGGGAAATGATGCGAGATAACCAAGCGCGAATGTATCGATATCGCCATGCCCGTAGAGTACGTCCCCACCGGGTGCATGAAACGCGGCGCCGTGGAAATACATGTCGCGAATCACGGCCGTTTCCTTGTCGTGCCAAAGACGTTGCATGCCGCCGAGATAACGGTGAACGGTTTCGTCGTCGCTTTGCACGGTTGCCTTATAGCGGCTCGGCTTGTCGTGCTCAGGCGTGAAGAAGGAAATCGGCACGCCCTGCTGCAATTCCCGGTCGGTCATGCTGCGGGCGAGCGCGCGCGCACTTGTGCCCAGGCACCGCGCGAAAGCAGCCTGGTCCCGCACGAGCCACTCCTCGATCACGACTTGATCCCGAACCCAGCAATCCGCGATGATCCGGCTGCGAACCATGCGTCCCTCGGCGCGGCCGAGAATGCCGTCGCCGGTATGACGCATCACGGAGGTCAACCTATGCGACGAAAGAAACGTGCCGTCGCCATACGGCGTCCAGATCACATCCTCGCCAACGAGCTGGCGGTCAGGGAACTGATGCAGCGTCTGCAGTGTCTGCGCCGTGACACCCTTGTTGCTTCCGGTGAATCCGGTCGCGGCGCGCAGCAGGATATCGGGCGCGTAATGCTTGTCGAGCTTCCCGCCGATTCCCCGGTCCTCCCAGATTTCACGCGTGATTCCATAAATGAAGTCCGGGACATCCTTGTACGACCCTAGGTCAAAGCTCACCTTATGCTCCTCTCAATTGAAAACTCAAAAAGCTCAACCATGCTCAGAAACGATGCCGGATGCCGGCTACCACGGCAAGTTGCTTGTCGGTGGAGGAAGCCGATGTAAAGGCAAGCTGCGCAACGGCCGGCCCACCCACGGAATTGGTCCCACTGGCGTTCTGACCATACGCCCACACATACACATCCGTGCGCTTCGAAAGACTATATGTCGTTCCGATATCGATCTGGCGATAAATCGCGCCGGGTGCACCACCCGTCGAATTCACACTCGTGTAGATAAACGCAGTGCCCGCACTGAATGCCGGCGTGAAATGGTAAAGGTAGTTGATTTCGCCGGTATTCAAAACGCCGGTACCGGAATACCCTTCGGGATTCGGCCCCGAACCGCTGCCCAGCTTGCCAAAGTCGACGTTGCTGAAAGTCCCGCCAATCGTCGAGTTTCCGAACGTGTATGAGGCGCCGAGCGCGCTGATTTGCAGGCTTTTCGCCGATACGAAACCGGAGTAGCTCAGCCCCGACACGGTCACGCCGGTAGTGGTGTTCGTTCCGTCGTACACGGATGTATTTGGATGATCGATATGCGAATACGACGCCGCAGCCGCAAAGCCGCCGATTGTGTAAGTGATGCCGGCACCGTACGTGCTGTTGTTGGTGACCGACCCGGGCGTGCCTCCGAATGAATACGCCGCACCGACAGTCAATCCGTGATACGGGTTGCTGACGAACTTGACGGCGTTGTTCAAGCGAAAGCTGGCGTTCATGTTGTTGTTGTCGCCGGGCTGCGTGCCGGGACCGCCCGACCATGCATAACCCGATTCGAACGGCCCCACGAAGGTCGTTTCGAAATCATATTGACGACCCAGCGTGACTGCGCCGTAAGGCGTCGAAATGCCTACCCACGACTGGCGGCCGAACAGACGGCCGTTCTGCCCGAGCTTGCCGGTGTTTGCGTTGAAGCCGTTCTCCAGCTGGAAGATGGCCGCATATCCGCTGCCGAGGTCCTCACGCCCCCTGAAGCCAAAACGCGAAGCGCTCAATGTTCCGCTGGCCAGTTGATAAGCGTGGCCGCCCGCCTGGTTCGTCGTGTACTGGAAGGCTTCGTCGATAATGCCGTACAACGTCACATTGCTTTGTGCATGAGCGCTGATAGCAGCGCAACAGCAGGCAATGGATAAAAGCGCGCGGGTCGGTTTCATTTCACGTGGCTCGTAAAGGTCGTGTTGACGTGCGGAATGTCTTGCGTGGGTTCGGGTATCGGCGCCAAAAAGACACTGACGCCTCAACAGTTGATCTCTCAGCGTATTTTTTATATCGGTTTCCTAACTAATAAGTAATCTATTACTTTCGGCGATCAATCTCCATCAAACGGCTAGGGAATCATTCTCAGCAGCCATTGCTGCATGGCTTGATTACATGCATCAGATGACTCGAGCGTTGCAAAATGGCCGCATCGTGCAATGAACACCGTGCTCGCTTGCGCAAGCTCTTGCGCCATTTCGTCCTGCCGGTCGCGCGGCGTCAACACGTCCGAATCACCGCAAATCAATAGAACGGGCACGGTTATCAATTTCAGCATCGGCCTTGAATCCGGACGATCGCTTGCATAGCGCGACTGGTTCGCAAAGTTCGCCGCGCTCGAATACGCCATCGCCCTGATCAGAGCGGTCAATTCACCACGGTGCCCACATTCAGGCGAAAAGTAATAGGGCAACAGAGACTCATCCAGAACACTTTCCAGCTCGCCTGCATCGACCCGTTCAACCAGTTTCCGGCGTTTCTTTTGGCTTGATTCCGGATCGGGTCGTGCATTGGTCGACACAAGGATCAAGCCGGCCACACGATCCGGCGCCTGTCTGTAAAGCTCCAGCGCAACAATTCCACCGAGTGAGAATCCGCCCAGCACGAACCGCGGCGGGAGTATCGCAAGATACGCGGCCACCTCGGCCTCCATGGTTCGCTCGCTGCCCAACTCGCATACGACGACTGGCCGCTGCACCGACAACGCGTCGACCTGTGCACGCCAGACACGCGCGTCGCACAGTGTTCCCGGTAGCAAGACAAGCGGAATGGCGGCCATTGCCCTGTTCCTTCAGCGAGTTTCAGTAGCCGCCGCGGGCTGTCGCACC
>NZ_JBSIPA010000139.1:0-13770 GCF_053574605.1 Caballeronia sp. M23-90
TGATGGAAGTGGGACGGCCGCGGCGCAGGTCGGCGGCGATCTCGTTGCGCCGGTATCCAATCAGACGTGCCGCATCCCAGACGCGGCCGTCCCACTTCCATCGGTCTGGTTCTTCCCGACCTCACCAACCAGTTCTTTGTCGACATTGCGCGCGCCCTCGAAAATCATGCGCTGCAGCATGGTTACCAGCTCATCCTTGCCCATGCCAACGAGAACCCCGAACGCGAAACCGAGCGCATCCGTTTTGTGATGTCGCGTCAGGTAGCGGGCATGATCATCATTCCGTGCCGGGGTTATCAGCACGCAATAGCCGAGGCGCGGGAATGCAATGTGCCGCTCGTCATGGCCGATCGTGTGGACGACACCTTCCCGGCGAACACGGTGACGACCAACAGCCGCAGCGCATCCGCCGACGGAACCGCACACTTGATCGCGCTCGGCCACCGGCGCATCGCGTTCCTCGTCAACACTCTGGAACTGGTGAACTCGCGAGAACGCGCGGACGCTTATGTGGATGCAATGCGCAAAGCGCATCTCGCCCGGTACATTGCAGTGATCGAATGCGGCATGACGGCCACCCAAAGCCATGCCACCACGCTCAAGGTATTGAGCGGTTCCACGCGCCCGACCGCCCTCTTCACGGGTTGCAACGTCACGACGCTCGGCGCGCTGCGCGCCATCCGCGATGCCGACTTGCATATCCCATCAGACGTGTCGCTGCTTTCCTTCGATGACGCCCCCTGGATGTCCGTGCTGCGCCCGTATCTGACATCGATACGTCAGCCCGTGGAGGCTATCGGCCATGCAATCTGGCAATTGATGCTCAAGCTTATGAACGGCGAGCAAGACGAATTCGTTCACTTGAGTTTCAAAGCCGAGTTGCTGGTGCGTGAAAGCACAACGTATGTATCAGCAGAAACAGCCGTACCCGGATGAAACGTTTCAGACGAATCACAACTTGAAAACAGGAGACATGGCGAATGGACCTCGAAAAAAGCACACTGACGCGCGTGACGGCGCGGCTAGTCCCCTTCCTGATGCTTTGTTATTTCATCGCTTATCTGGACCGCGTGAACGTGGGTTTCGCCGCGTTGCAGATGAACAAGGACCTCGGGTTTTCGCCCAGCGCGTTCGGCTTTGGTGCGGGGATTTTCTTTATCGCCTATTTCTTTTTCGAAGTGCCGTCCAATCTGCTGCTGGAGAAATTCGGCGCACGCAAATGGATCGCGCGGATCATGTTCACGTGGGGCATCCTCGCGGCCGCGATGGCGTTCATTCCGCATATCGCGCAATACACGGGGATGTCCCCCGCGCACGTCTTTTATTCGCTGCGAGTGCTGCTCGGGATTGCTGAGGCAGGCTTTTTCCCCGGCATCATCTTCTTGCTGACCCTTTGGTTTCCGGCAGCGTATCGCGGGCGTGTGGTCGGTTATTTCATGGTCGCGATCCCGCTCTCCACGGTCATCGGCGCGCCTATCTCCGGTGCGCTGCTGAACCTCGACAAACTCGGGGGCCTCGCGGGCTGGCAGTGGGTCTACCTGATCGAGGCATTACCTGCGCTCTGCCTCGCGTTCGTGGTGTTCTTCTATCTCACCGACAAACCCGCCGACGCAAAGTGGCTCACCGACGACCAGCGTAACTGGCTCGTCAACCGGCAGGCCGAAGAGCGTCGGCAGCGCGAAGCCGTGCGCAGCTTCAGCGTGAAGGAAGCCTTGTTCAATCCGCGCGTGCTCGCCGTCGCGCTGATCTACTTCGGTGCAAACGCAACCAACTACGGCCTGAGCTTTTTCCTGCCGCAGATCGTAAAAGGCTTCGGCCTGACGAATGTGCAGACGGGATTGGTCACGTCGCTGCCTTACATTGTGGGTGCGATCAGCATGGTGTATTGGGGCCGTCACTCGGACCGCAAGCTCGAACGCAAATGGCATGTGGCGATTGCGCTGCTGGTCGCCGCGGGCGGGATTGCGGCATCCACTGCGCTGGATAATCCGGTGCTGAAGATGCTTGCGCTTTCCATTGCCGGGTTCGGCATCTTCGGTTGCCTGCCGGTGATCTGGACCTTGCCTGCCGCGTTTCTCTCAGGAGCGGCGGCCGCCGGTGGTATTGCAGCGGTGAACTCGCTGGGCAACCTGGCGGGATTCTTCGGGCCTTATGCGATGGGCTGGATCAAGGACAGTACTGGCAGCTTCGCCGCCGGCTTGTTGTGTCTGTCGGGCGCGGGCCTGGTCGGTGTTGCGGCCGTCTTGTTGCTCAAACACGATACCGCCCTGGAGAACGCGCCGCGCGGGACGTTTGTCGAGGAACGCCATACGTGATGGGTGTGATGTAGCTTTCGCTTGCGATGGTCGGCCATCGCAAGCGACCGGAATCTTTAATCCAGCGATCTGAAGACGCGCTCGCGGCTCTCAAGATGATCGAGCAACGCCCTTCCCGCCGGCTCAGAGAACCATCGCGCGTGTCCGAGCAGATAACCATCGTACGCAATCTCCGCGTTCTCCGGCGACCCAAGCGTCGCGTGAAAATAAGCAACCTCGGAAAGCGCGAACTCCGCATGTACGATTGGCAATAAAGCCACCAGCGCCGCGTATTCATCACCGGACAAGGGCGTGATCGACTCATACCCGTTCAGCAACGCGTCGATATGATCGAGATGCACACGCCGTGCGTCTTGCGCCGATAACCACTCGATGGCATTTCGCTCGATCGCAACCGCGAGATCGTAGACCGCGCACGTCCGGTCGGATAGACCAAAATCCAGGATGGTGCTGACTTGCGCGCCGGGTGTGCTACCGGTCCAGAGAAGGTTAGAAGCGTGCCAGTCGCCATGTGTCCACAGCGGGCGCAATCCGGGCAGGAAAGGCGCCAACCGCGCATGCCAGGGCAAGATGACCTCTGACACGTCCGAACGCCAGTCACGCGCTCCCAGGGCGCGAACCAGCAAGGGCTGTGCGTTGATCCACCTGTCGAGTGCGCCGATCAGATCGGATTCATTGAGCGCCCGAAAACTCGAGAGCAGCGGACGAATGGCGCGCGCCGGTGCGGCGTAATCGCGCGCAGCAATGTGCAAGCGCGCGAGCATCTGGCCCGCCGCAAACGCATGGGAAAGATCGGCGAAGGGCGTCCACGACATCGCTTTCCGATACACATCCGCCCCACCCGCCGCACGATGAACCTCGTATGTCCATTCGCCTTGAGTCACTGCCGTGGCGCCGTCAGGCATCGCAATGATGTCGGCAACGGGCAGCCCACGTGACGCGAGATGCGCGATGAAAGCATGCTCTTCGGCGAGCCCTTCCACGTCGCGGATTTTCACATGATGCCGTTTCACGAAAAACTCGTTGCCGTTCGCCGTCGTGATCAGCACGGCCGCCGAGAACGGCCGGGGGCTGTGCCACGTTAAGCCGGCCAAGGGACCAATCGAAGGAAACCTGCCAAGCACCGCCTCGACTTCTTCGCGGGTGATCAACGGCCAGTCGCGCTCGGCCTGCTCGCCATCGACACCGAATTGCAGGGGCGCGATATCGGCGGATGGTGCATCCGAAGCGATTGGTTTCAACGGCTTTCCTGTCGACATGACCGCCTCAGGCTGCGTGCGGCGTCTGAGCCGGTTCAACACGCGCCGCCGCACGGCTCCAGTCGCGCAATCCGATCACGGCCAATGCAACGAACAGCGCGTAGAGCCCCGAGGTCGGATAAAGACCCTTGAAAAGAAACATCCCGACGTACACGACGTCCACTGCGATCCAGAGCCACCACGACGCGATATAACGCCGCGCCGTCCAGTATTGCGCGACGAGGCTGAAAGCCGTCAACGACGCATCCACGTACGGCAACGCGGCGTCCGTGAACCGCGCCATCAGCGACCCGAGCACCGCGCTTCCAATGACCGCAAGCAGCAAGCCCATCACGAGCGCCTTGCGCGCAACCGCCTGCACGCGCACCTCACCGGAATCCACCTGCGTGTTCCGGTTTCCTTGCTCAAGCCAGACCCACCACCCATAGACCTGCAGGACCGCGAAGGCGCCCTGCAGAAGCATGTCGGAGTAGAGCTTTGCATCGAAAAAAATCCAGCCGTACAGCGCCACCGACGCCAGTCCTACCGGCCAGCAAAGCATCTTGCGTCGCGCAGTCAGCCAGATGGCAAGCGCGCTCACAATAACACCGATGATTTCAAGCACGGACATTGCATTGGCCTCGGTTCAGGGATGCGTGTAAGACATTTCTAGAAATCATAAGTCAACGACAAACGTGCAGTGCGGGGCGCACCAAGGAAGAGATATGCGTCGCCCTGAAGCTCGCCGCTATCCTGCCAGTAATACTTGTTGAAGAGGTTATCGACGGAGAGCCGCACCACCGTCTTGTGGCCGCCAAGCTTCGTGGTGTATCGCGCGCCGAGATTGAAGACGAAATAAGACGGGACGCTTGCCGTGCCCTCCTCGTTTGCGGCCTTGCTGCCGCTGTAGTTGACGCCGCCGAGCAGATCGAGTCCCGCAACATGCGGCACGGCATAGTCCGCATAAAGCGCGGCGCTCAAGCGCGGCACGTTGATCACCTGATGGCCTTCGTATGCGGGCGTGCCCGAGTCGTACGCACGCGCCCTGATCGCCGCGATGCTTGCCGTCAGCGTGAGCCGGTCCGTCGCACGTCCCGCTGCGCTCAGCTCGATGCCCTGATGACGCTCCGTTCCCTGTTGCGTGAACGTATAGCCTGCATCGGTGGAATCGGGCTTTGCGTATTCGAACGGCTTGTTGATCGCAAACACTGCCGCCGTGAGATTCAACCGGTCGAGCCAGTCGTACTTGGCGCCCACTTCAACCTGATTGGACACGACCGGCGGAAGGAATGCATACGCATTGCTCGCACGAACGGGAGCCTGATCGCCAAGCGAAAGCGCCTTGCTATAAGACGCATAAAGCGAAAGCGGCGCGACCGGTTTATAAACGACCGCCACTTGCGGCAGGAATATGGAGCGGTCCGTGTCGGTAGCCGGGCCATCCATTTCGGTCCAGCTTCGCTGACGCAACAGGACGCCACGCCCTCCGGCGAGGATCTGCCAGTGATTGTTGAACGTGATCCGGTCCGTGCCGAATACGGAATACTGGCGAGAATCAAGTTGCGGAAAAGACGCGCTCGGCGAATTCGGCGACGGATCGAATGTCAGGTTCGGCCCGTAGATATTCTCGCTGCCAACATAGTCATACACCGCGTTCGACAAATCGACCACGCGCCGCTGCACGCTGGTGCCGAAGGTCACGTCATGCTGGAGCCAGCCGGTTGAAAACTTGCCAGTGAGCACAGCACGAACTTCATCGTTTCGCCGATATTCCCCCGGACTCCGGTAGTCGTAGACATCGAAATCTCCGTTCGATGCAAAGAAAAACGGCGACGTGCCGCCCGCGCCACAACTCGGGACGTAGCCGCAACCATAGGCGAATGCGACGTTGTCGTCGATCATGGTGTGGCTGCGGCTGGCGGCTATGTAACCCTGCCACTTGTCGTTGAAGCTGTAGTCGAACCGCGTGTTGAGATTGAGCGCGTCGGTGGTGACGGGCTTGGTCCACGGCTGCAAGCCAAGCAGCTTCGATGCCGACGCAGCCGACGGCACCGCCGTCCCACCTAGCAATTGATACCCCGATGCCGAGCGCTGGATCAGTTGCTGGAACTCGGCATCGAATTGAAGGCTCGCGCGCGGGCTGATGATCCAGTCGGCTGCAATCGAGCCGAATGTGCGGCGGCCATCGGCGCCATCCACATAAGAGTGGATGTTTTCTTTCGCCGCATTGATTCGCAACCCGAACTGATTCTGATCACCAAAGCGCCGCCCCAGGTCGACGGCGGCGGACGTGGACCCGCGGCTGTCGACATCGGTCGTGATGCTCGCGACATTCCGCGGGCGCTTGGTCACGAAGTTGATGATGCCGCCCGGCGCGACCACCCCGCTTTCTATGCCCGCAAGCCCCTTCAATATCTCGACCCGGTCCTTGTTTTCCAACGCGACATTCTGCTCGCCGGAAATGGTCAGACCGTTGATCTTGATGGCGCTGGCAAGGTCGATCGGGAAACCGCGAATCGTGAAACCCTGGTAATAACCTACCGGCGCATAATCGTTGTTCACCGATGCGTCGTTGCGCACCACGTCGCTGAGCAACTTTGCGTGCTGGTCATCGAGTTGCGCGCGAGTGACGACCGACACAGACGCGGGCGTGTCCTGCAGCGGCGTTTCGTCGAACCCGGCAACAGAGGCGGAGCGCGCGCGATAGTCATTGTCATGCGTGGCCGTCACGCTTACCGCCGGAAGCACCGCTACGCCGTTAGGCGCGGCTGGCGATCCTGCCTGCGCAAATGCTGCCTGCATGCCAAACAGCGTGGTAACGGCAACCATGACGACCGATGTTCGATGCGCAACGAATTGCGAATGATGCACGGACGGCGCCTGAGTAAGTCTCTTGTTATTCATTGTTCTTGGATAATGCTGACAGGCGTCCGCCAGCCCACATCGATAAATGGAGAAAAGCGGATCTCTTTGATCAACAAAAATAATCAGAATGGGATTTAAGCGTCAGGCGCCCGGCTGTTCCCGGAGCCGCCTGTTTCGCTGCAGGCGACATGTTACAGAATTAAGCAGCGTGGAAAGATTTTCGGGCGAATTCAATAAGTCGATGCCTTGACAACCTGGGGCACGCCCATGGGTTTCATGTCTTGCCGTCCTAACCAGCGTTCCACGGCGCCAAGCATCGCGGGATCGGCAAGAAGGTCCCAATGGCCGATTGCGCCCATGCTGCAAATCTCCGCGTGCGGCGCGACGATCTTGAATGCCGCAGGATAAAGCGATACATGGAAACACTCGTCATTGTCTCCCGACAAGACCAGTACCGGCACGTCGGGATCAATAGGCGGTTTTTTCTCGACCCAAAGCCCGGGACCGAATGCGAGCGTCGTATTGAACGACCAGCTTTGGATATAACGCTTGTCGATCGCACGCGCCGCGGGCGCAAACTCGACTACCGTGCTCCCGTTGAAACGCGTAATGCCTAATGCGCTAAGCAGGCTCAGTAGCCGCAGGCGCACACCGCGAAGACGCACCCATCCTCCAAAGTAAGGACGATTCACAGGCGAGCCGAGCCCGAGGAACGGAGCAAGAAACAAATAACCCGTCACCAGCCGATGAAGCGGACTGCGCGAGATGGCAAGAACGAGACCGCCTCCGGCTGAATGCCCCCCCAATACAATCGACGATCCTTTGTGACGGCGCGCAGCGAACGTAATGAAGTCGGCGACATCCGAGATCATCTGATGCGGTTCATCGACTGCATGACCGGGACATCCCGGCGAGAGTCCATGGCCACGCATATCGAGCGTGTACACATCGGCAATATCACGCTGCGACAAGTGCTGCGCCAGCACGTGCAACTGGTCGCCGAAGCATCCCGCACCGTGCACCAGGATCACAACGCGATGCGTGCTCCGCGATTCATAATGGCGATAAGCCAGCGGGTAGTTGTCGGAGGTCGCGAACGCTTCGTGCGGCGGCAAGGCGGCCTGCATTGCACCGGGCGTGGCAGCGCCTCCTGCTGACGCAAGCCGCTCGAAGCTCGTGCGCGTCAGGTCCGGAAGCACGGACTTGCTAAAGGCGCTTACGGCACGCGCATAGCCGTAAAGTGTGCGCCAACTGAGTTGAGTATCACGCATCTTGGTTGCCGTTCGCGAGACTCAGTCCTGGGTGGTGCCGCTCACGATCATCACGGGCAGACCCGCAACGAAACGCCCGGTCCGGCCGCGTTCTTCGAACTCCGTAATCCATCGCATCACCTCGTCGTCCGTGAACAGTTTGCGTGCGTGCATGCCGGCAAGGACGCTCTTGAAATCGAGAATCTTGTTGACCGACTGGGGATCGAACGCGCTCACGCTGCGCATGCTGAACGTGATGTCGCGCAGGCCTGCATCGTGGAACATGGCGTACAGATCGCGAGCAAGGTAAGGATTGACGCATGACTCAGCGATCGACTGCATGATGCGCCCCGTCAGCACATAGTCGCTGCTTGCAACCCAGCAACCGGGCATATCAGGCTCGCTTACCACAATGCGCCCACCCGGGCGCGTCACGCGAATCATCTCCTTGAGCGCTTCTTGCGGCCTTGGAACGTGGATCAGCACGCGGTCGGCGCGCACCGCATCGAAGCTGCGCGCCGGGACGCCCAGCTCGTTAGCCGGCGCATTCCTGAAACTCAGCGACGGCACGTCCGCGTGACGACGGCGTGCTTCTTCCAGCATGGCTTCGCTCAAGTCGAATCCCACCGCGCTGCCACCGGGAACAACCTGCAATGCCAGCTTGCCGAGATCGTCGCCCGGTCCGCAGCCTATGTCGGCGATATGCATGCCGGGCTTGAGACCCATTAATTCAAACGTCTCCTGCTTATAGACCCGGAACGAATCGAGCGCCTGCATGACGTCGAGCCGCGCGACAAAAGTGTCCGCATCCACAGAATCGACACGCGAAAAATCACCAAGCTGGGAAGGGGATCGTGAGTTGGTCATCGTGGGGCCTGATGGTCGAAGTGTGGTTGAACGAACTGAGCTGCCTTTGATTCTTGTATGTGCCCGCAATAGCTTTCCATGTCTTGTCTCCAACTCATCAACTTGTTGGCTCGCATCCGAGTGAATGACGCTCGGCTCGTACTTGCTCTACAGGAACTATAACTCGACGATTCGCCGTTGCTAAGCGAACACTTTATCAACCTCAGATGGTTCGCTTAGCAACGTTATTTCACGGCGTTTTTTGAGCCGTTTTATGTGTTTCATAAATGCGTTGCGGGAGTGTGGGCTGCCCCTCGTATACCCCCGCCGATATGAAATTCTGTGCTTTACCCTCTCATGGCTTTACCCAAGTTCAACCCTTTTTTAATTTGGATCATCGCCATGAACCTCAAAAACAACCCTGCTTGCCGTCCCTTTCTCGAAGCCGGCGACCTCTCGCAAATCTCCGCCTATTACGAAGAGGAACGCCACACAATGTGGATGATGCTTCGTTCACGCCCGCGTCCGTGTTTTACGCAAGATCTCGTGAATGACATCATCGATCTCGCGCGTGCAGCCAGAGAATCAGGCTTGCGTTTTGACTTCTGGGTCACGGGCTCTCTCGTTCCAGACATCTTCAATGTAGGTGGCGATCTGGACTTCTTTGTCGATGCCATTCGATCAGGCCGGCGTGAATTGCTCATGGCTTATGCGCGTTCGTGCATAGACGGGCTGCATGAAATTTATAGCGGATTTGGTACCGGTGCCATTTCGATTGCAATGGTAGAGGGCACCGCGCTCGGAGGTGGATTCGAGTCCGCATTGGCACATCACTTTCTTCTCGCGCAGAACGACGCGAAGATGGGTTTCCCCGAAATCGCCTTTAACCTCTTTCCAGGCATGGGCGGCTATTCACTGGTCGAACGCAAGGCGGGCATGCGGCTCGCCGAAGAATTGATCAGCACCGGAGAAGCGCATACCGGCGAGTGGTACGCAGAGAAGGGAATTGTCGACCAGACTTTCCAGCCTGGCGATGCATTCCTTGCGACGCGGACTTTCATAGATGGCATTCGACCCAAGCTCAACGGCATTCGCGCGATGGTCAAGGCGCGGCAACGTGTATTGGCGTTGCCGCGCGCTGAACTGATCGAGATTACGGAGGACTGGGTACGGGCCGCCTTCACGATTGAAGAGAAGGATCTGGCCTTCATGGAGCGGCTGGTCATGTTGCAGAACCGCCGTGTCTCCAAACTGAAGATGGCAAGCCTTGACCAGCACTAAGCAGATTTAAGCCTTACCAACACTCCTTAACCTGGAGACGCTCAGGCGATGAGCCTGAGCTTTCTTTTCTCCGCGAGCCACGCTTCGAAGGCTCTTGCAGGCATGGGCCGCGCGTAAAGGAAGCCTTGCACGAGATCCACGCCCAGGCCGCGCAGGAAATCCGCTTCAGCTTCGCTTTCCACGCCTTCGGCTACCACCGACAAACGCAGCTCATGCGCAATCGCGACCATGGCGCGCACGAGGGCTTGCGGTTTGCTGTTGACATCGATTCCCTTGATGAAGCTTCGATCCAGCTTGATGGCGTCGAGCGGAATACGCGACAACTGCGACAACGACGAATAACCCGTGCCAAAGTCATCGAGATGCACACGCACGCCCATCTTGCGGAATTGCGTGATCAGCACGAGCGCCGCCGCTTCGTCTTCAATGAAACAGCTTTCGGTCAATTCCACGTCGAGCATGCACGAACGCGAGCGCGTCTCTGCAAGCACCTCGGTGAAATGCTTGACGATATCCGTATCGCGCAACTGGCGCGCCGACACGTTGATGGATATGCGCAGGTCGAGGCCCTGCTTCTGCCAGTTCGACGCCTGCGTGGCAGCCGCTTGCATGACCCATCGCCCAAGCGGCCCGATCAACCCGGACTCCTCCGCATAGGGGATGAAGTCGAGCGGCGAGACAACGCCGCGCTCCGGCGAATTCCAGCGCACGAGCGCTTCGACGCTGTCGACGTCGCCGCTCCTGAGATTCACCTTCGGCTGGTAATAAAGCTCGAGCTGATTCTCTTCAAGCGCCCGGCGCAGGTTCGTGTCGAGCCACACATATTCCGCAACCTTGCGGTTCATTTCCGGCGTAAACACGCGATACGTATGCTTGCCGCCATCTTTAGCGACGTACATGGCGGTGTCCGCGCTGCGGATCAGGCTTTCGAGCCTGTCGCCATGCTCGGGATACAGCGCTATACCGATAGAGCAACCGGTATAAAGCTTGATCAGTCCGAAGTCAAAAGGCAGGTGCAGGCTGCCCAGGATGGTTTCAGCGGTCTTGGTCAGCAGCGGGATGGTCGACTTCCTGACGACCACGACGAACTCGTCACCGCCGAGCCGCGCAAGCGTGTCACCGGGAGCGAGACAACTCTTGATCTTCGCCGATACCTCGCGGATCAGCCGGTCGCCGACCACGTGTCCGTAGTGGTCATTCACCTTCTTGAAGTTGTCGAGGTCTAGAAACAGGATGCCGAGATGCTCTTCACCAATGCTGTCACCCGCCTCTCTTTCGGCCGCGATCGCGTTCTCGATTTCTTCCTGAATGGCCTTGCGGTTCAGCAGTCCCGTCAGCTCGTCGGTCGTCGCCTGCTTGACGAGCAGCTTCTGTGCCTTGCGCTCTTCGGTAATGTCGGTGCCCGAGCAGATCAGGAAGCGCTCGTCCACGCCGCTGCCGCTCTGCACGAACTTGTTGCGAAACAGAAAGAGCCGCGGTCCCGTGACCGTATTGATGTAACGCTCGACTTGGTACGGCTGGCCGCTCGCAAAGAAGCCGTTGATGTTGGTCCGGGACGCCGCACCTTCGTCATCCGACATGAAAAGCACATAGGCGCTTTTGCCAATGACGTCTTCCTCACGCATGCCGGTCACTTCTTCGCACATGCGGTTAAAGCGCTGAATAAGGCCACGTCCGTCGAGAATCACCACGAGCGAATTAACTTCTGAAACAACCTGCTCGGCGAATGCGAGTCCATGCACGAGATCACGGGCGACCGACGAGGTGTCCGTGTAATCCGATGCCGTACCGGCCCATTCGCGAATGTTGATCTTTTTACCAACAAGGTGGAGCCGGTAGGGATAACCGAAAATTTTCAGGTCGAGCGCCAGATGCGACGTTACGCCCGTCAGTGCCCGGATCTGCCCGGCCTGGGACGCGTCGAGCGGAATGCTGACGTTCGCGGGACCCCGCACGGTCGCAAGCTCGAGCGCATTACTGTCGCTCGACAGCCGCCAGCACGGGCTGGTCGTGCCAAACCACGTAAACAGGTCTAGGCCGTCTTCTTCACCCATCATCAGCAACTCCAGAAAAAATTCTCTGACTGCCGCCCCGTCAGCGCGTCTCGTCAGATCTACCCAGTGCCGGCGTCATGCGCCCTGCTGGAGATAATCTCAAACCTGCGAGTCCGCTTCACGGCACCACGAAGCTCCAGGCTTTCGTGTGCCGGCCCAAACAGTAAGTCGCTTAAAATTTAATTATTTGATCATATCTTACGCGGACTGCAGAATCAGCGCCCGACTTCGAAACAAATAACGATGCAATGCTGCAAAACCCCAACATGGTAATTCGAATGGCATTGCACCAAAATAGACTATCTTTTGTCTAACCAATACAAAAGCACCATCGTTTCATTATCCAGCCTTCATCACTGAAAAGCCGGACAGAGCGTGACGACGCCCGACGTTCCCTGTTTCGTCGAAAGATGTAAACGGCATAACGGCTTTCCAGCCAAAAACCTTAATGAGGCCGCACGCCGCTGTCTGAACGTACATGCCTTTTGGGTCAGAACACCGTGTCGGCGTCATCCCGCGCGGCGGCAAGGTCATCGGCCTGCGCCTGCGGTACCACGCCCTTGGCGGTGCGGTTGCGCTGGGAGTCTGGCAAATCCTGGTATCGCTGATAAGAGCAGTTTCCGTCGGACTTCGCAGCGTACATGGCGGCGTCGGCATTGAGCAATAGCGCGCCGGCGGAATCGCCGTCCACCGGATACTGGCTGATCCCGATACTCGCGCCCACCGTCATGCGCCGTTCGTTGACGAGCAGCACCTCATCCAGCGTCTGCTTGATACGCGAGGCAATTCCCGGCGCCGGGCCGGCCGAGCGCGGGCCGTTGATCAACACCACGAACTCGTCGCCGCCGAGCCGCGCGACCATGTCGGCGCCGGTCAACAATTCCTGCAGGCGGCGCGCGATCTCGACGAGTACATCGTCGCCGGCCGAGTGCCCGAACTGATCGTTGATCTGCTTGAAGCGATCGAGATCGACGAACAATACCGCAAGCGGTTCGCCGCTCGATGCAGCGTCGCGGATCGCTTCCTCCAGCCGTTCCATGAAGAGCATCCGGTTCGGGAGACCCGTCAGCGCATCGTGGCGCGCAAGATGCACCAACTCGTGTTGCCTGCTGTGCAGCCCGTCGATCTGCGAGCGGATCTCGCGGCGCATGCGGTCGAAGCAGCGCGCCAGCACGCCGATTTCATCGGTGCGTCGGACGGGCAGCGCTTCCATGGTGTGATCGGCGAAGAAATGCGTCGCCGCATGCGCGAGCGTTTGCAGCGGCTGGACCAGCGCGCGGGCGAACATGGCCGCCAGGATGATCGCAAGCAGGCTCGAAATCAGCACGATTCGCACGATACTGCCGCCCAGCATGCTCGCGCCGTTAAGGGCATCGGAAAGTGGGCGGGACAAGCCCAGCACCACAAAACGGTTGCCTTCGGACGAGCCAAACGGACGGCGTATGAAGGCGAGAATCCGCGACGACGCCTCGTCGGGCTGTGTCAGACCGTTGAGCATCACGGCGGATCTTCCGTCTTCGAATAGCGGCCGCGTCGTGGGAAAGTTTTCCTGCATGAATATCCGCCGGCCTTTATCGAAACCGAACGTCTGCGATACATCCGGATGCACGAGGAAATCGCCCCATTCGTTGGCAAGGAACACCTCGTAATTGCCCGGCAGATCGACCTGCAAACGTTCCAGCAGCCGCGCAAGGTCGACATCGATTACAACCACGCCGACCACCGTGCCGCGGTCGTCCGCGACTGGCGTTGCCAGGCGCAGGGTCGGGCGCCCTTGCGCCGAATGCGCGCCTTGCTCGTGATTGATCGTGATCGGCGATACATAGATGTGACCGCGCGCAAGCGCCAGCGTATCAAACACGTAGGCTAACTGGCCCTTCTCCTGCAGTCCGCTTTGCTCCACTCGCACCGCGCGGCTCGC
>NZ_JBSIPA010000013.1:0-38537 GCF_053574605.1 Caballeronia sp. M23-90
TTGTTCGCCGAACAAGTCGGTTTCGGTTTCTTCGCGGAAATTCGTTTCGATGATACCGGCTCGGCGCGCGACGTGGCCTTGTCGTACGCGGTGGCTAACGGCGGCGGCCGTGCCGGTATCATCGAAACGAATTTCCGCGAAGAAACCGAAACCGACTTGTTCGGCGAACAGGCTGTTCTGTGCGGCGGTACGGTCGACCTGATCAAGGCCGGCTTCGAAACGCTGGTGGAAGCCGGCTACGCGCCGGAAATGGCTTACTTCGAATGCCTGCACGAACTGAAGCTGATCGTCGACCTGATCTATGAAGGCGGTATCGCCAACATGAACTACTCGATCTCGAACAACGCCGAATACGGTGAGTACGTAACGGGTCCGAAGATCGTGACGGCTGAAACGAAGAAAGCGATGAAGCAGGTTCTCACGGACATCCAGACGGGTGAATACGCGAAGAGCTTCATCATCGAAAACCGTGCCGGCGCGCCGACGCTGCAATCGCGCCGCCGCCTCACGGCCGAGCACCAGATCGAAACGGTTGGCGCCAAACTGCGCGCAATGATGCCGTGGATTGCCGCAAACAAGCTGGTCGATCAGTCGAAGAACTAAATATTGCCTGATATCGCTTGAACGACCGGTGTTGTTTGCCGGTCTTAGTGAAGACCGAAAGCCGTCCGGGGTCGCTTGGCGCCGGACGGCTTTTGCTATCCTACGGTTTTACTAAAATATAGAACTCGTTCATGAACTATCCACATCCGATCATCGCGCGCGAAGGCTGGCCGTTTATTGCCATTGCGGTTGTCATTGCCGTGTTGATCCAGGCCATCGGCGGCTTTGGGTTTGCCTGGCCGTTCTGGCTGCTTGCGATCTTCGTCGTGCAGTTTTTCCGCGATCCCGCGCGCCCCATCCCGGTTCAGGCGAACGCCGTGCTGTGCCCCGCGGACGGCCGCATCGTCGCTGTGGAAACGGCGCATGACCCGTACGCAAACCGCGAAGCGCTCAAGATCAGCGTGTTCATGAACGTGTTCAATGTCCACTCGCAACGCTCGCCGGTGGATGGCGCGATCAGCAAGGTCGAGTATTTTCCGGGTTCGTACCTGAACGCGGCCGTCGACAAAGCATCGACCGAGAACGAACGTAACGCCATCGTGATCCAGACCGCGGCGGGCCATACGGTGACGTCGGTGCAGATCGCCGGCCTGATCGCGCGGCGCATTTTGTGCTATGTCCACGTGGGCGAACCGCTCAATCGTGGCCAGCGCTATGGTTTTATCCGTTTCGGATCGCGTGTCGACGTGTATTTGCCGGTTGGAAGCCGTCCGCGCGTGGCGATTGGGGAGAAGGTATCGGCGTCGTCCACGATTCTTGCCGAGTTTGCAGAGTAAGCATAGACAAGCGGTAAAACCAGGCTGCACAACGGAGGACTCGATGGCGGCACTCAAACCGCGCCGGACACGAAGCACGACAACACCCCCGCGGGCGTTTCGACGCAACAAATCGGCGCAGGACCTCGGCGTGCTCGAAACGAGGCGTGCGAAGCGGCAACAGTTCCTTAGAAAACGCGGCATTTACTTGCTGCCCAATGCATTCACCACCGCCGCGCTGTTTTGCGGTTTTTTCGCCGTCGTTCAGGCAATGAACGTGCGCTTCGAAATCGCCGCCATCGCGATCTTCGTGGCCATGGTGCTCGACGGCATGGATGGCCGTGTCGCTCGCATGACGCATACGCAGAGCGCGTTTGGCGAGCAGTTCGACAGCTTGTCCGACATGGTGTCGTTCGGCGTTGCGCCCGCGCTGGTGATGTACGAATGGATCCTGAAGGATCTTGGCCGATGGGGCTGGCTCGCGGCTTTCGTGTATTGCTCGGGCGCGGCTTTGCGTCTGGCGCGCTTCAATACGAACGTCGGCGTGGTCGACAAACGTTATTTCCAGGGCTTGCCGAGCCCGGCTGCGGCGGCGTTGATCGCGGGTTTCGTGTGGCTCGCCACCGATAACCGCGTGCCGCTCAAGCTGGTCTGGCTGCCCTGGGTGGCATTCGCGCTGACCATCTATGCAGGCGTGACGATGGTTTCGAACGCGCCGTTCTACAGCGGCAAGGCGCTGGATGTCAGGTTCCGCGTCCCGTTCGCCGGCGTGTTGCTGGTGGTTGTGGCGTTCGTGCTGGTATCGTCCGATCCGCCGTTGATGCTGTTCGGACTCTTCGTTCTCTACGGCTTTTCGGGCTACGCCTGGTGGGGATACATGAGTTTGCGAGGCCGGCCGAATCCGGCCCGGTCATCGGAAAAAGCGCATTGATATCAACGCATCGGTCCTTACAGCCGGTGCGCGTTTTTTTCGACTGCAGGAAGGTCGAACTGAACACCGAACCAGGCACCAATCGCCCCGATCGGAAAGCCCAATTGCACGCGCTCAAAAATGTAGTTATAGTTTGCGAATGAATTTTTTCGCCCATCTCCTCTCGTTGTCCCTAGCCGGTGCGCCGCTACGTGCGCTACCGCTACTAGCGCGCCTGCCGCGCTAAGCTTCCCGCCTCCCGTCTGCTCGTTCGTGGTTTTCGACGCCAGCGGTGGCGCGAACACCCGAATTCCGTATCGCCTTTCTCCACCGTTTTAATCAATCCAAAATTCCCCACTGGAGCCCGAACATGGCAGACAAACTCATCATTTTCGACACGACGCTTCGCGATGGCGAGCAATCCCCCGGCGCGTCGATGACGAAAGACGAGAAGATCCGCATCGCAAAAGCACTCGAACGGATGAAAGTCGATGTGATCGAAGCGGGCTTTGCAGCCAGTTCCAACGGCGATTTCGATGCAATCCACACTATTGCCGGCCTGATCAAGGACAGCACGATCTGCTCGCTCGCCCGCGCCAACGACAAAGACATCCAGCGCGCCGCCGACGCCCTCAAACCCGCCGATCATTTCCGCATTCATACGTTCATCGCGACGTCCGCGCTGCATATGGAAAAGAAGCTGCGCATGAGCGCCGATCAGGTCTACGAGCAGGCTCGTCTCGCCACGCGCTTCGCGCGCAAGTTCACGGACGACGTGGAATTCTCGCCGGAAGACGGCAGCCGCTCGGATCTCGACTTCTTGTGCCGCGTGCTGGAAGCGGTGATCGACGAAGGCGCGACCATCATCAATATTCCGGACACCGTGGGTTATGCCGTGCCGGAAGGTTACGGCAACCTGATCAAGACCATTCGCGAACGCGTGCCGAATTCGGACAAGGCGATCTGGTCTGTGCATTGCCACGACGACCTTGGCATGGCCGTCGCCAATTCACTTGCTGGCGTGCATATCGGCGGCGCGCGCCAGATCGAGTGCACCATCAACGGTCTCGGCGAGCGCGCGGGTAACACGGCGCTGGAAGAAGTCGTGATGGCGATGAAAACGCGCAAGGATTATTACGGGCTGGAACTGGGTATCGACACCACGCACATTGTGCCGACGTCCAAGCTCGTCTCGCAGATCACGGGTTTCGTCGTGCAGCCGAACAAGGCTGTGGTGGGCGCAAACGCGTTCGCGCATGCATCGGGCATTCACCAGGATGGCGTGTTGAAAGCGCGCGATACCTACGAAATCATGCGCGCCGAAGACGTAGGCTGGGCAACGAACAAGATCGTGCTCGGCAAGCTGTCGGGCCGCAACGCGTTCAAGCAGCGCCTCGAAGACCTGGGCGTGACGCTGGAGTCGGAAACGGACGTGAACGCAGCGTTCGTGCGCTTCAAGGAACTCGCCGACCGCAAGTCGGAAATCTTCGACGAAGACATCATGGCGATCGTCTCCGAAGAGTCGGCGGAAATGCAGGCGAAGGAAACGTTCCGCTTCGTGTCGCTGGCTCAGCGTTCGGAAACGGGTGAGCAGCCGCATGCACGCGTGGTGTTTGCTGTCGATGGCATCGAAGTGCACGGCGAGTCGCGTGGTAACGGTCCGGTGGATGCGACGCTTCACGCGATCGAATCGAAGGTGACGAGCGGCGCCGAGCTGGTGCTGTATTCGGTTAACGCCATTACCACGGGCACGCAGGCTCAGGGCGAAGTGACCGTGCGCTTGTCGAAGAGCGGCCGGATTGTCAATGGCGTGGGCACGGACCCGGACATTGTGGCGGCATCGGCGAAAGCGTATCTTGCCGCGCTCAACAAGCTCCATTCGAAAGTCGAAAAGCTCAACCCGCAGCTTTCGTGATTTTGATGCACACACAGCAAGGCGCTTGATCCAGCCGCCTCGCTGATTGAAAACGGCTCTCGCCAGAAGCGAGGGCCGTTTTTCGTTGCGATGTTAATTAGCGGAAAGCCCGTCTGAAAAGCGCCATGCGCTGCTGAAAGCCGGGCCGTTCCCGGGCCGCGCGTTCGAGCTGACGGCACTCGACGTGAATCCCGCGGGCGGGGGCATCGGCGATGAATTTATCGATGAGTTCACGCACATCCTGATCGATGAAATCCGCGCGGCTTGCATCGACGATCAACGTTGCGTTGTCGGGAATCTGCTTCAGGTGATGCTTGAGCGACACCTTGCCGAGAAACGACACGTCCTTGCGAAACGAGAGCAGGAAGTGATCGTCGTGCTGCGCGATGGTGATCGGCCGCTGCAGATTCGCGTGGATCGCAAGCGCGATGCTGCAAGCAATCCCCAGCAGGATGCCGATCAGCAGATCGGTCATCAGCACGCCGGCAATCGTCACGATGAATGGCGCAAACCGCTCGAATCCCTGTTTCGCGACAGCCTTGAACAGCGACGGTTTAGCGAGCTTCAGTCCGGTGAAGATCAGGATCGCGGCGAGGCAGGCAAGCGGAATGAGGTTGATCACCGCCGTCAGCGCGAACACGCTCGCCAGCAGCAGAACGCCGTGAATGACGGCCGACCATCGGCTTTGCGCACCCGCGTGGACGTTGGCCGAACTGCGCACGATCACGGAGGTGATGGGCAACGCGCCGATCGCGCCCGCCATCATGTTGCCGATGCCCTGCGCCTTCAGTTCGCGATCCGGATGGGCGGTACGCTTCTTGGGATCGATCTGTTCGACAGCTTCCAGACTCAGCAAGGTCTCGAGACTCGCCACGATGGCAAGCGTCATCGCGAGCCGCCAGACATCGGGATTGATGAGTTGCTCGAAGTTGGGCCAGTCGAGCGCGGCGTTCAACGCGGCGAACGTCGCCAGCGATGGCAGTGAAACCCGATGCTCCGCCGGCGGCGCAAAACCCGGCGCAGCGAAATCGAGCGCAAGCGTGATCGCGATGCCGAGCACGACCACGGCAAGCGGCGCGGGCACCGCGCGTACGAACGCGAAGCGGCGCATGGCCTTCGTTTCCCAGCTTGCCAGGATCGCGATAGACACAATGGCCACCAGACACGCAGCGAGCGACATCGCGCCGAAGGGTGTGGCGATCGTGCCTGGCGCTGCCGCGGCGACGTGGGCGCCATCGTTGGCGAAACCGGCGGCGAGCGGCACTTGCTTGATGATGAGCAGCAAGCCGATTGCCGCGAGCATTCCCTTGATCACCGATGACGGCACGTACGCCGCGAAGCGCCCGGCCTTCAGCATGCCGAAGCCGAACTGGATCGCGCCCGCCAGCATCACGGCCATGAGGAAGGTGGAAAAGCTGCCGAGCTTGGCAATGCCATCGACGACGATCACGACGAGTCCCGCCGCCGGGCCGCTCACGCTCAGTTGCGATCCGCTCAAAAGCGCCACCACCAGCCCGCCGATAATGCCTGACAGCAGCCCTGCGAACGGCTCGACGCCGGAAGCGTTGGCAATGCCGAGGCAAAGCGGCATGGCGACAAGGAAAACGACGGTCCCAGCGAACATGTCGCGAGGGAAATTGGCAAACGTCTGGCGTAGGTTCATAGGCTTTTTGGGGCGCGAGTTGAACCATGCGATGTCCCGAGGGGCGTCGCACAGAAGAGGTTTTATGCAGGGAGAGTCTCGCCGGCTAGTCGCCGGATGTTTCGGTCATATGCTGGACGGCGCTCGGGGCAGGTTCAGCCTCTGCGTCAGCCGGATCGCCGGATGAAAGGACTTTGATGCGGCCATCGCGCAGGCCGAATATCCATCCGTGAACGCGCGGTGGGCGCTCGGCGTCGCGTACGGTCGACACGCGCCGGATCGCGCGAACTTGTTCCAGCACGCTCAGTTCGGCAAGCCGGTCGATACGGCCATCGCCGGGTTCGATGGCGTCGAGTTCGCCGCTGTGTTTTTGCGCCAGCGCGCACAGCGGCGCAATGCGGCGGTTGACGTGGGGAAGGGCGGGCGACATGGGCAACAACGACGCCCGCACGCCGCCGCATCCGTAATGTCCGCAGACGATCACATCGTCCACTTTCAGCACGTTTACCGCGTATTCGAGGACGCTCATGGTGTTGTCGTCGTCGGCGGAAAACAGGTTCGCGATGTTGCGATGGACGAACAGATCGCCGGGCTTCGAGTGCGTGATGGTTTCGGCCGGCACGCGGCTGTCGGAGCAGCCAAGCCACAGCACGGTCGGGCTTTGTCCCTGCGCGAGGGTTTCGAAGAAAGCCGGGTCGCTGGCGGCGGTTTCTGCCGCCCAGCCAACGTTTTCAACAAGCATGCGTTTGGGTCGAGTCATGGGGTGTAGTCCAATCCAGCTCCAAAAACGTAATGGTAGGCGATCTACAACGAAACGATTTTCCGGTTCACTGACACAACGTAGTCGTAAGCTTACGAATTACTTTCTATGAAAAGGTTCCGGACGTCCAGCCATAAAAAAATGCCGCGTTCGGCGGCGGCATTTTTTTCGGACGAGAAATAAATCGCCCGATGGGCGCGAGAGGCGTGTGTCTGTGAGGTCTTCAGAAGAAGTTCCGGCGATCGGGGTCGTGCAGCGGGTCCGGCGTTTTTTGTGTCAGGCGCACGATGCCCTGGTCATCGAAATAGAAGCTGAACATCATGTACCAGTAACCCGCCTCCATGTACCGATACGTCCATACCTCGCGCTTCATGAGCGGAAAGTAGGACGTCTCGACCGGCCGCCCGAAGTTGAGCAGAACGTCCTTGCGCGTCCATGTGCCGATCTGCGCTTTATAAAACTCGTTTTCATCGAGGACCTGACGCACGTTCACGATCTTCCCCGATGCATCGATGTCCGCCGCCGTCGTCACTTCGCCTAGCGGCTGGGTCGGCCACATCAGGCGCTTGCCGCCGTTCGGCAGGTCATAGACCTCTTTTGGCGGACCGAGGCGCGCTGTCACCGTCGATGAATCCGCGCCCGCCTGATAGTTCTGCCACGGCTGCGCACACGCCGTCAGCAACAGGGCCAGAATCATTGCGGCCGGTTTTCGTATCGAACTGATCAACATTGAAGCCTCCTTCGTGTGCGTGTCCACAATTTATCGTGGGTTTTTGCTGTGGTAGTTATTTTGACATGGGGCACGGTCCAGTCCGCGCCCGCTTGTTCAGGAAAACGCGCGGACCCGTGCCGGTATTCCATTTCATCGCGGATTCAGGCGAGATGTTGCGCGTGCCGTACCCTGCAGCCTATGATCCGCGGTTCGGCTTTTATCTTGGATGGGCGGTATGAGTTTTCGTGATTTGCTGGCGAAATGCAGTAAGGCGGTGGTTGTGGGCGTTCTCGGGAGTATTTTCGCTGCGCCGGCCCTGGCAGCCGATCTCGCGCCGATCCGCATTGCGATGATCGAAGGCATGTCGGGCCCGTTCGCCAATGCGGGCGCATCCGTCGAGCGTAACTTGCGCTTCGGCGTGGAGCGCGTGAACGCCAATGGCGGCGTGGTTTTGCCCGATGGCAAGCATCCCTTGCAGCTTGTCGTGCTCGACGGAAAAGGCAGCAGCGAAGCGAGCCTTGTGCAAGTGCGCGCGGCGATAGACCAGGGGATTGGCTTTGTGACGCAGGGAAATAGCTCGGCAGTGGCCGCCGCGCTCGTCGATGCGATCAACAAGCAGAACGTCCGCGATCCTGGACATCGGGTGGTCTTCCTGAATTATTCCGCCGATGATCCCGCCCTCACCAACGAGGATTGCAGCTTCTGGCATTTCCGCTTCGATGCCCACGCGGGCATGCGCATGAACGCGCTGGCCGATGTCATCCAGCGCGAGACATCGGTGAAAAAGGTCTATTTGTTCAATCAGGACTACAGCTTCGGCCACGATGTCAGCCGCGAAGCGCGCCGCGCGCTGAAGGAGCGCCGTCCGGACATAGCAATCGTCGCCGATGAATTCATTCCGGCCGGGCGCGTAAAGGATTTTGCGCCGTACATCGCGAAGATCCGTTCGAGCGGCGCCGACGCCGTCATCACCGGCAACTGGGGCAATGACCTGACGCTGCTGGTGAAAGCGGCGCGGGAGCAGGGCCTCGACACGCACTTCTACACGTTCTACGGCAACAGTCTCGGCGCGCCTGCCGCGCTGGGCGAAGCCGGCGTGAAACACGTGGTCGCGGTGGCGGACTGGCATCCAAACGCGGGCGGCGCGGCGTCGGACGCTTACTACGGTGCGTTCCGGACCCGTTTTCCGGCTCCCGCCGACGATTACCTGTTCCTGCGCATGCCGCTGATGATCGAAATGCTCGCCAACGCAATGCAAAAGGCCCGCAGCGCCGATCCGACCGCAGTCGCCCACGCGCTGGAAGGCATGAAACTCGATACGGGTTTTCAAACCACGGAAATGCGCGCCGCAGATCATCAGTTGATCCAACCCTTGTATGTCATGGAGATGGACAAGTCGGGCACGCCGGGCGTGCGCTTCGATAACGAAGGCTCGGGCTTTGGCTTTCGGACCTTGCTGAAGGTCCCTGCAACCAATACCGCAATGCCGACAACCTGCCAGATGAAACGTCCCGCCTCTTAAGAGAAGCTTGGGACCCGGCCTATTGCGCAAATACATCCGCCGGGCGTGACCGTGTCGACGGGCAAAATCGCTGTGCTATAATTCGCGACTTGCCGTATGTAAGGCCGGGCCTCAATCCTGGTTCAAATGCGTCCGGCAAGGAAATCCGAAGCCGGTTTTCAGGCCAAGGAAAAGATGCAGAAAACCCACGGCACGGCCCTTCTTCCGTGACCGCCTGTCCGTATCAAAGGAAAATCAAATGTCTACCGTAGTTGCTCATGCAAAGAAGTCCGACGTCGTCGCAGAATATGCGCGCGCCGCAAATGACACCGGATCGCCTGAAGTGCAAGTCGCACTGCTGACGACCCGTATCAATGAACTGACCGTTCACTTCAAGGCTCACACGAAAGATCACCACAGCCGCCGCGGTCTGCTGCGCATGGTGAGCCGCCGTCGCAAGCTGCTCGATTACCTGAAGGGCAAAGACGCTGACCGTTATCGCTCGCTGATCGAAAAGCTGGGTCTGCGCAAGTAAGCGGCTAGCGTTCACAACGAAATGCCTGTGTCAGTCTGCTGATACAGGCATTTTGTTTTTGAACGGCGCGCTCTGTACGCGCGTGCAAGCAGGAAAACGGCGGGAAATATCGAAGGCTTGCATTAAAGCCAATCCGGATCGGAAACCGATTCGACTACAGGGCCGGGCCTCGCGGCAGAGCTTTGTGTCATTCCAGCGCGTCATGCGCATCGCGTGTCGTGTTGCGTTGGAATGACATCACCCCTCTCTTGCGCGGTTCCGGTCATCGCTTGGCTTCGCGGTTTTTATCGGTGTGTGCGCGCGTTCCGGATGGTCCGGCAAGCACGACAACACATCAGAAAGCCGCGGGGCATAACGAAGAAGGAGTGAGAATGTTTAAGAAAATCGTCAAGGAATTCAAGTGGGGACAACACAACGTTCGCCTGGAAACAGGTGAAATCGCGCGCCAGGCAAGCGGCGCCGTGATCGTCGATGTGGAAGATACCGTGGTGCTCGCGACGGTTGTCGGCGCGAAGACGGCAAAGCCGGGCCAGGACTTCTTCCCGCTGACCGTCGATTATCTGGAAAAGACCTACGCAGCCGGCAAGATCCCGGGTGGTTTCTTCCGTCGCGAAGGCCGTCCGTCGGAAGGCGAAACGCTGATTTCGCGTTTGATCGACCGTCCGTTGCGCCCGCTGTTCCCGGAAGGCTTTTATAACGAAGTCCAGGTCGTCATCCACGTGCTGTCGCTGAATCCGGATGTGCCCGCCGACATTCCCGCGCTGATCGGCGCGTCGGCGGCTCTGGCCATCTCCGGTTTGCCGTTCAACGGCCCGGTGGGTGCTGCCCGCGTTGCATACATCAACAACGAATTCGTGCTGAACCCGACGCGTCCGCAGATGAAGGAATCGGCGCTCGACCTGATCGTCGCCGGTACGGAACGCGCGGTGCTGATGGTGGAATCGGAAGCGCAACAGCTTACCGAAGAAGTCATGCTGGCCGCTGTGGTGTTCGGTCACGACCAGATGCAGGTCGCAATCGATGCAATCCACGAACTGGTCGCCGAAGGTGGCAAGCCGGAATGGGACTGGGCGCCGGCTGCGAAGAACGAACCGCTGATCGCGCGCGTGGCCGAGCTGGCTCAAGCCGAATTGCTGTCGGTTTATCAGATCCGCGACAAGTCGGCTCGCAGCGCCAAGCTGAAGGAAGTGTATGCATCGACGACTGCCAAGCTGACCGAAGAAGCCGCTGCCCGTGGCGAAGCGCCGGCTGACAAGGCGACCATCGGCAATGTGTTGTTCGACATCGAAGCGAAGATCGTTCGTACGCAGATCTTGAACGGCGAACCGCGTATCGATGGCCGTGACACGCGCACTGTCCGTCCCATCGAAATCCGCACAGGCGTGCTGCCGCGCACGCACGGCTCGGCGTTGTTCACGCGTGGTGAAACACAAGCGCTTGTCGTGGCGACGCTCGGCACGAAGGGCGACGAACAGAATATCGACGCGCTCGAAGGCGAGTATCGCGAACGCTTCATGCTTCACTACAACATGCCTCCGTTCGCGACCGGCGAAACGGGCCGCGTCGGTTCGCCGAAGCGCCGTGAAATCGGTCACGGCCGTCTGGCGAAGCGCGCATTGGTGGCAGTGCTGCCGAGCGCCGACGAATTCGGTTATTCCATCCGCGTCGTATCGGAAATCACGGAATCGAACGGTTCTTCGTCCATGGCTTCGGTCTGCGGCGGGTGTCTTGCACTGATGGACGCCGGCGTTCCAATGAAGGCGCACGTCGCGGGTATCGCGATGGGCCTGATCCTGGAAGGCAACAAGTTCGCGGTGCTGACGGACATCCTGGGCGACGAAGATCACCTGGGCGACATGGACTTCAAGGTCGCAGGCACGGCGCAAGGCGTGACGGCACTGCAGATGGACATCAAGATCCAGGGCATCACGAAGGAAATCATGCAGGTCGCGCTCGCGCAGGCGAAGGAAGGCCGCATGCATATCCTCGGCAAGATGACGACTGCGGTCCCGGGCACGAACACGAACCTGTCGGACTACGCGCCGCGCATGATCACCATGAAGATCAATCCGGAAAAGATCCGCGACGTGATCGGCAAGGGCGGTTCGGTGATCCGTGCGTTGACCGAAGAAACCAACACGACCATCGATATTTCCGATGACGGCGTGGTGACCATCGCAAGCACGAGCAGCGAAGGCATGGCGGAAGCGAAGAAGCGTATCGAGAACATTACGGCCGAAGTGGAAGTGGGTCAGGTCTACGAAGGTCCGGTACTGAAATTGCTCGACTTCGGCGCGATCATCAACATCCTGCCGGGCAAGGATGGCCTGCTGCACATCTCTGAAATCGTCAACGAGCGCATCAAGGACATCAACGACTACCTGAAGGAAGGCCAGGTCGTTAAGGTCAAGGTCATCCAGACGGACGAAAAGGGTCGTGTGCGTTTGTCGGCCAAGGCACTGCTGGCTGAAGGCGGCGAGCCGATTCAACCGATCCAGCCGACGCAACCGCAGTAATGCGGTAAGTTGGAATGGCCGGCGCGAGAAGCTTGCGTGCCGGCCGTTTTCGAATGTGATGGTTCGAATGTGAAGCATGTTTTTGCAGGTTCGGTTATTCGAGCCTGCAAAGCCATGAGGTTACGTCGCTGTTTCACGAAGTCCGACTTCAAGGAATCCGCAGATGAAAGCGATCGAAATCACCGAATTTGGCGCGCCCGACGTTCTCAAGCTAGGCGAGCGTCCAATGCCGGAACCGAAGGCCGGCGAAGTGCTGATCAAGGTTGCAGCGTCGGGTGTGAATCGTCCGGATGTATTCCAGCGCAAGGGCGGCTATGCGCCGCCGCCGGGTGCATCTGATCTGCCAGGGCTGGAAGTGGCGGGTGAGATCGTGCGCGGGGACTTCGATCCGAAGCACAATCCATTCGGTCTGAAAGCGGGCGATCGCGTATGTGCGCTCCTCGCGGGCGGCGGTTATGCCGAGTACGCGTGCGCGCCGCTCGAGCAGTGCCTGCCCGTGCCGAAGGGTTTGACGGATATCGAAGCGGCTTCGTTGCCGGAAACGTTCTTTACCGTGTGGAGCAACGTGTTCGAGCGCGCGCACCTGGGCAAGGGCGAGAACGGCGCCGAGGAGACGCTGCTGATCCAGGGTGGATCGAGCGGTATCGGCGTGACGGCCATCCAGATTGCCAAGGCGCTTGGGCATCGTGTGTTCGTGACAGCCGGGTCCGATGAAAAATGCCAGGCCTGCGAAAAGCTCGGTGCGGAGCGCGCGATCAACTACAAGACGGAAGATTTCGTCGATGTCGTGAAGTCGCTCACAAATGACCGCGGCGTGGACGTGATCCTGGACATGGTCGCGGGCGATTATCTTCCCCGTGAACTGAAAGCACTGGCTGATGGCGGCCGCGTGGTTGTCATCGCAACGCTTGGCGGGTCGAAAGCCGAGATCAACCTGAATGAAGTGTTGCGCCGTCGTCTCGTGATCACGGGTTCGACCTTGCGCCCGCGTGCGGTTGCGTTCAAGGGCAAGGTGGCGGTGCAGTTGAAAGAGCAGGTGTGGCCGGAGATCGAGGCAGGACGCATCAAGCCCGTGATTCACCAGGTTTTCCCCGCCGATCAGGCTGCCGCAGCGCACGAACTGATGGAAGGCAGCACGCATATCGGCAAAATCGTGCTCGACTGGAGCCAGGTTGCCTGATCGCCAGCGCGGCACGGAGCTGAAATAAGCTGCCAGGGAGATTTACGCGTTTGACCGTTTTCTGCCAGGCACAGTAAAATCGCATGTTGTACTGGGGCGACGCGTCCAAAAGTTCCGTTTCCGGTTGATTTTTCTGGTTCCTTTCCACCTACTGATCGGCAGCCTCGCTGCTATGACGAGACAAATGCCGAAAGAACAAGCCAAACGCGCAAAGCTGGTAGTGGGAAACTGGAAGATGCACGGTCGGCTCGTTGAGAACGCGGCCTTGCTGCAAGCAGTTGCCACGGGCGCCGCTGGATTGTCGAGCGACGTCCGTACGGGCATCTGTGTCCCGGCGCCATACCTTGCACAAGCGCAGGCGTTGCTGGCAGGCTCGAAAGTCGCGTGGGGCGTGCAGGATGTCTCGGCTCACAAGCAGGGCGCCTATACGGGCGAAGTCGCAGCCGGCATGGCTGCTGATTTCGACGCAACCTACGCGATCGTTGGTCATTCCGAGCGGCGTGCTTATCATCATGAGCATTCGGACCTGGTCGCGGTGAAAGCGCAGCGCGCTCTGGAAGCCGGTCTTACGCCCATTGTGTGCGTGGGTGAGACGCTGGAGCAACGCGAAAACGGTTCGACCGAACAAGTGATCGGAACGCAACTCGAAGCTGTGCTGCTTGTGCTGAGCCAAGAACAAGCGGCAAAGATTGTCGTGGCATATGAACCCGTCTGGGCGATCGGTACAGGAAAAAGCGCGACGACCGAGCAGGCGCAGCAAGTTCACGCTTTCCTGCGCTCGCAACTTGCATCGAAGGGTGCAGGCGCGGCGAAGGCGCCGGTGCTCTACGGCGGCAGCGTCAAGCCGGAAAATGCGAAAGAATTGTTTGCTCAGCAGGACATCGATGGCGGATTGATTGGCGGCGCATCGCTGAAGTCGAATGATTTCCTTGCGATCTGCCAGGCGGCACAAAACGGATCGGTTTGATAACCGAGTTTAAGCTTTCGAGTATGTAAGCATTAAAGGCGGGGCACAGAAGTGTCGCGCGAACATTAAAGAGTCGGGTGAACGGAATGCTGTATTTAAAGACTTTGATTATTGTCGTCCAGTTGTTGTCGGCGTTTGGCGTTATCGGGCTGGTTTTGCTGCAACACGGCAAGGGCGCCGATATGGGTGCAGCTTTCGGCAGCGGCGCGTCGGGCAGTTTGTTCGGCGCAACCGGTTCGGCGAACTTCCTGTCGCGTACAACCGCTGTCCTCGCAGCGGTGTTTTTCATCTCGACGTTGACGCTGACCTACCTTGGAAGCTACAAGCCTGCAGCTTCCGCAGGCGTGCTGGGCGGGGCTTCGGTAACGGCGCCTGCTGCAAACACGACCCTTGGCGCGTCGGCTGCAGCCGCGAGTTCGGCACCGGTTGCATCGTCAGCCCCTGGCTCCGACGTTCCGAAATAATTTTCGCTTTAGGCACCTTTTGTGCGTTGAACAAACTGCTTAACCCAGTTATAATTTTGTTCTCGAAGCGATTCCCGGCAATTAGAAGTTGATTTACCGGATTGCAAGACAGTGCCGACGTGGTGAAATTGGTAGACACGCTATCTTGAGGGGGTAGTGGCGAAAGCTGTGCGAGTTCGAGTCTCGCCGTCGGCACCAAAAAAGTTATCCAATGCCAGCCGCATGCATTGCTTCGGCTGGCATTGTCACTTCTGGCGAGTGAATATGTAAGGGTTCTTACGTATCATTCGTCTTTAGTTGAAAATCGGTTGGGCAGTCGTCCTGGCCGGCACACCAGATCAAACCGATTTGAGGATAGTCGTGAATCTCTCAGCCTATTATCCCGTCTTGCTGTTCCTCGTCGTGGGCACCGGTTTGGGTATCGCTCTCGTCAGCATCGGTAAAATTCTCGGTCCCAATAAGCCTGACACAGAAAAAAACGCGCCCTACGAGTGCGGCTTCGAAGCGTTCGAAGACGCGCGGATGAAGTTCGATGTGCGCTATTATCTTGTCGCTATTCTGTTCATTATTTTCGATCTTGAAACCGCGTTCCTGTTTCCGTGGGGCGTTGCCTTGCGCGACATCGGCTGGCCGGGTTTTCTGTCCATGATGGTTTTCCTGCTCGAATTCCTGCTGGGTTTTGCCTACATCTGGAGAAAGGGTGGGCTGGACTGGGAGTGAAGTGCAAAGGGTTGCGGATTTGGGGTCGTCGAATCACCGGATTGCTGGGTAGCTATGGCTGGCTGCCCATCTGGAGTGAAAGCAAATGAGTATCGAAGGGGTCTTGAAGGAAGGGTTCGTCACCACCACGGCTGACAAACTGATCAACTGGACGCGCACGGGCTCGCTGTGGCCCATGACGTTCGGTCTTGCGTGTTGCGCGGTCGAGATGATGCACGCGGGCGCTGCCCGCTACGACCTGGATCGCTTCGGCGTCGTGTTTCGTCCGAGTCCGCGGCAGTCTGACGTGATGATCGTGGCTGGAACGCTATGCAACAAGATGGCGCCTGCGCTGCGCAAGGTGTACGACCAGATGGCCGAGCCGCGCTGGGTCATCTCCATGGGTTCGTGCGCCAACGGCGGCGGTTACTACCACTACTCCTATTCTGTCGTGCGCGGCTGTGACCGGATCGTTCCCGTCGACGTATATGTGCCCGGATGCCCGCCGACGGCTGAAGCGCTTGTATATGGCGTGATTCAATTGCAGGCGAAAATTCGCCGCACCAGCACGATCGCCCGCCAGTAAGCGTGGTTGATCCAAGGTCGTGACGCCTTCAGCATGCCGGTCAGCGTCACAGAAGTCCAATTAGCGTCACCAAGGCCTGAGCCTCCCCAATATGGCAAGCAAACTCGAGACCCTGAAAGCGAACCTCGAGGCGGCGTTCGGCGACCGCCTGCATAGCGTTACCGAGTCGCTCGGGCAACTGACTGTCGTCGTCAAGGCGTCGAACTACCTGGATGTAGCGCTTCAGTTGCGCGACGATCGCTCGCTCGGGTTCGAGCAGCTCGTCGACCTGTGCGGCGTCGATTACTTCACGTATGGCGACGGCGCCTACGAAGGTCCGCGTTTTGCGGCCGTCCTCCATCTTCTTTCGATCGCCAACAACTGGCGTGTGCGCGTGCGCGTGTTCGCTCCGGACGACGAAGTACCTATCGTTGCCTCGGTGGTGGACGTGTGGTCATCGGCGAACTGGTATGAGCGCGAAGCATTCGACCTGTTCGGAATCGTCTTCGAAGGCCACCCGGACCTGCGCCGCATTCTCACCGACTATGGTTTTATTGGCCACCCGTTCCGCAAGGACTTCCCGGTGTCGGGTTATGTCGAGATGCGTTACGACCCTGAAGAGAAGCGCGTCGTGTACCAGCCCGTGACGATCGAGCCGCGCGAAATCACGCCGCGCGTGATCCGCGAGGACCGCTATGGCGGTCTGAAACACTAAGAGAACGCCATGGCAGAGATCAAGAACTACACGCTCAACTTCGGCCCGCAGCACCCGGCTGCGCACGGTGTGCTGCGCCTCGTGCTGGAGCTCGACGGCGAAGTGATCCAGCGCGCCGATCCGCATATCGGCCTCTTGCATCGCGCAACCGAGAAGCTCGCCGAGTCGAAGACGTTCATTCAGTCCGTGCCGTACATGGACCGTCTCGACTATGTGTCGATGATGGTCAACGAGCACGGCTACGTGATGGCGATCGAGAAGCTGCTCGGTATCGACGTGCCGATTCGTGCGAAATACATCCGCGTGCTTTTCGACGAAATCACGCGTGTGCTGAACCACCTGATGTGGATCGGCTCGCACGCGCTCGACGTTGGCGCAATGGCAGTGTTTTTGTATGCCTTCCGCGAACGCGAAGACCTGATGGACGTGTACGAAGCGGTGTCCGGCGCACGGATGCACGCGGCGTATTACCGTCCGGGCGGCGTGTATCGCGATCTGCCTGACGCAATGCCGCAATACAAGGCATCGAAGATCCGCAATGCGAAAGCGTTGTCGCGCATGAACGAGACGCGTCAGGGCTCGCTGCTTGATTTCATCGACGACTTCTTCACGCGTTTTCCGAAGTGCGTGGACGAGTACGAGACGCTGCTGACCGATAACCGCATCTGGAAGCAGCGGCTCGTGGGTATCGGTGTGGTCAGTCCTGAGCGCGCGTTGCAGCTCGGCATGACCGGCGCCATGCTGCGCGGCTCGGGCATTGAATGGGATCTGCGCAAGAAGCAGCCGTACGAAGTCTACGATCAACTGGATTTCGATATTCCGGTGGGCGTCAACGGTGACTGCTACGACCGTTATCTCGTGCGAGTGGAAGAAATGCGCCAATCCACGCGTATCGCGAAACAGTGTATTGAGTGGCTGCGGAAGAATCCGGGCCCGGTGATGATCGACAATCACAAGATTGCGCCGCCTTCGCGCGTGGGCATGAAGACCAACATGGAAGAGCTGATTCACCACTTCAAGCTCTTTACGGAAGGGTTCCACGTTCCGGAAGGCGAGACGTATGCAGCAGTCGAGCATCCGAAGGGCGAGTTTGGCATTTACCTGATTTCGGATGGGGCGAACAAGCCGTATCGATTGAAGATTCGTGCGCCGGGTTATGCGCATCTTGCTTCGCTCGACGAAATGGCGCGCGGACACATGATTGCGGACGCGGTGACGATCATCGGGACGCAGGACATCGTGTTTGGCGAGATCGACCGCTGACATGCAGTCGCGGAAATCTCCCGCATTACGCCGGCCCGGTCGCGCATTAGCGCTGAACGTGCCGGCGAACCAACAACAGCAGGACGCCAGGTCTGCCGCAGAAGAAGGGCGCGGCGGGTTTTCGTTCGGTAGGAACTGAAAGAGTCGTGTCTGAAATGATCTCAGCTGAAGGCCTGAAAGAAATCGATCGCGCGATCGCGAAATATCCTGTGGAGCAGAAGCAGTCCGCAGTGATGGCGGCGCTGACTGTCGCTCAGGAAGAGCATGGCTGGCTGTCGCCGGAAATCATGCAGTTCGTGGCCGACTACCTGAGCATGCCGTCCGTGGCCGTGCAGGAAGTGGCGACGTTCTACACCATGTACGAGACCGCGCCGGTCGGCAAGCACAAGATCACGCTCTGTACCAATCTGCCGTGCCAACTCGGTCCTGACGGCGGCTCGGAAAGTGCTGCGGAATACCTGAAGCAAAAGCTCGGCATCGACTTTGGCGAAACCACCGCTGACGGCAAGTTCACCTTGAAAGAAGGTGAATGTTTTGGCGCGTGCGGCGATGCACCCGTGTTGCTCGTGAACAATCATCGTATGTGCAGTTTCATGAGTCGCGAGCGGATCGACACGCTCCTCGAGGAACTTTCGAAATGACGTCTCTTCACGACCGCCACATCCAGCCCCTGATTCTCGCCGGCCTCAACGGCGAAAACTGGCACCTCGAAGACTATGTGGCGCGCGGCGGTTACGCCCAGCTCCGCCGCATTCTCGAAGAAAAAATTCCGCAAGAACAGGTCATCGCCGACGTCAAGGCGTCGGGCCTGCGTGGCCGTGGCGGTGCGGGTTTCCCGACCGGTCTCAAGTGGAGCTTCATGCCGCGTCAGTTCCCGGGGCAAAAGTACCTCGTCTGCAACTCGGACGAAGGCGAACCGGGCACGTTCAAGGACCGCGACATTCTTCGCTGGAATCCGCATGCGTTGATCGAGGGTATGTGCATTGGCGCGTACGCCATGGGCATCACGGTCGGCTACAACTACATTCACGGCGAGATCTTCGAGGTCTACAAGGTCTTCGAACAGGCGCTTGAAGAAGCACGTGCGGCCGGTTACCTGGGTGCGAATATCCTGGGTTCGGGCTTCTCGTTCGAACTGTATGCGCACCATGGTTACGGCGCGTATATCTGTGGCGAAGAAACTGCGTTGCTCGAGTCGCTGGAAGGCAAGAAAGGTCAGCCGCGCTTCAAGCCGCCTTTCCCGGCAAGCTTTGGCGTGTACGGCAAGCCGACCACGATCAACAACACCGAGACGTTCGCAGCCGTGCCGTTCCTGCTGGCTATCGGCCCGCAGAAGTATCTCGAGATCGGCAAGCCGAACAACGGCGGCACGAAGATTTTCTCGGTTGCCGGCGACGTGAATCGTCCGGGCAATTTCGAAGTGCCGCTCGGCACGTCGTTCGAGACGCTGCTCGAGCTGGCAGGCGGTGTGCGCGGCAAGTCCGTGAAAGCGGTGATCCCGGGTGGATCGTCTGCGCCAGTCGTACCGGGTGAGCTCATGCTGGCCACCGACATGGATTACGATTCGATCGCGAAGGCGGGCTCCATGCTGGGTTCGGGCGCGGTGATCGTCATGAACGAAACGCGTTGCATGGTGCGTTCGCTCTTGCGCCTGTCGTACTTCTACTACGAAGAATCGTGTGGTCAGTGCACGCCTTGCCGCGAAGGCACGGGCTGGCTTTATCGCGTGGTGCATCGGATCGAACACGGACTCGGGCGCAAGGAAGACCTGGATCTGCTGAACTCGGTCGCTGAAAACATCATGGGTCGCACCATTTGTGCACTCGGCGACGCGGCGGCCATGCCGGTGCGCGGCATGCTGAAGCACTTCTGGGACGAATTCGAATACCACGTCGAGCATAAACATTGTCTCGTCGACGGACATGCGCATCATGCGCACACGTCCGAAGCGCTTACCGCGTGATCAGTGATCAGGCCAAGGACCATTCCCCATCATGGTTGAATTAGAAATCGACGGCAAAAGTGTAGAAGTGCCTGAAGGCAGCATGGTGATCCAGGCTGCGCATAAGGTCGATACATACATTCCTCACTTCTGCTATCACAAGAAACTGTCGATCGCGGCGAACTGCCGGATGTGCCTGGTCGAAGTAGAGAAAATGCCGAAGGCGGTTCCCGCGTGTGCCACGCCGGTATCGGCGGGCATGATCGTGCGTACGAAGTCGGACAAGGCTATCAAGGCGCAGCAGTCCGTCATGGAATTCCTGCTGATCAATCACCCGCTCGATTGCCCGATCTGCGATCAGGGCGGCGAATGTCAGTTGCAGGACTTGGCGGTGGGTTACGGCAAGTCGCAGTCGCGCTACAACGAAGAAAAGCGCGTGGTGTTCCACAAGAACGTCGGACCGCTGATCTCCATGGAAGAGATGACGCGCTGCATCCATTGCACGCGTTGCGTCCGTTTCGGTCAGGAAGTGGCCGGCGTGATGGAACTCGGCATGCTGGGTCGCGGCGAGCACTCGGAAATCACGTCGTTCGTTGGCAAGACGGTCGATTCGGAACTGTCGGGCAACATGATCGACCTGTGCCCGGTCGGCGCGTTGACGAGCAAGCCGTTCCGCTACAGCGCCCGTACGTGGGAACTGTCGCGCCGCAAGTCGATCAGCCCGCACGATTCGGTCGGCGCCAATCTGGTCGTACAGGTGAAGAACAACCGCGTGATGCGCGTCCTGCCGATGGAAAACGAATCCATCAACGAATGCTGGATCTCGGACAAGGATCGCTTCTCGTACGAATCGCTGAACGGCGACGACCGTCTCACGCAGCCCATGCTCAAGCAAGGCGGCAAGTGGATCGAGACCGACTGGCAAACGGCGCTGGAGTACGTGGCGAAGGGCATCAAGGGCATTACGGCTGACCATGGCGCGAATCAGATCGCTGCTTTGGCTACGCCGCACAGCACCGTTGAAGAACTCTATCTGCTGAAGCAGTTTGCCGAAGGCGTGGGTACGCCGAACGTCGATTTCCGTCTGCGCCAGAGCGACTTCTCTGCGCCGGTTTCGGACAGCGCGCCGTGGCTTGGCATGAAGATCGCAGACCTGACGAATATCGACACGGCGTTCGTCGTGGGTTCGTTCCTGCGTCGCGATCATCCGCTTTTCGCCGCACGTCTGCGTCAAGCCGCCAAGGGCGGCGCAAAGCTCACGTTCCTGAACGCGACGAACGACGATTCGCTGATTCCCGCTGCGCATCGCGTAGTGGCAGCGCCTTCAGAATGGCTCGCGCACCTGGGCAGCATTGCTGCTGCAGTGTCCGAAGCGCGTGGCGTTGCTGCACCGGAAGCGTTCGCTGGCATCGAGGCATCGGCGGCGGCCAAGGACATCGCTGCATCCCTGTCGGCCGGCGACAAGCGTGTCCTGCTGCTCGGCAACAGCGCGGTTCAGCATCCGCAGTTCGCGCAGATCCATGCTGTTTGCCAGTGGATCGCGGACGAGACGGGCGCAACGCTGGGTTATCTGACTGAAGCTGCAAATACGGTTGGCGCGCATCTCGTCGATGCACTGCCGGGCGAAGGCGGCCTGAACGCACGCGAAGCGTTCGAGCAGCCGCGCAAGGGTTACGTGCTGTTCAACGTCGAACCTGCATTCGATACCGCCAACCCCGCTCAAGCGCTCGCCGCATTGAAGCAGGCCGAAATGGTTGTCGCGTTGTCGGCGTTCAAGCACGGCTCGGATTACGCCGACGTGCTGCTGCCGATCGCACCGTTCACGGAAACATCGGGCACGTTCGTCAACGCCGAAGGTACAGCGCAGACGTTCAACGGCGTCGTGCGTCCGCTGGGCGAAACGCGTCCAGGCTGGAAAGTATTGCGTGTGCTGGGCAGCATCCTGGGCCTGAAGGGTTTCGAATTCGATACCGCCGAAGAAGTCCGCGACGCAGCATTGGGCAAGGGCGATCTGAGTTCGCGCCTGTCGAACAAGAGCAGCGTGGCGATCAAGCCGGTGACGAAGGCTGCATTGAACGAAGGCAGTTTTGAGCGCCTCGCCGACACGCCGATCTATCATGCCGACGCATTGTCGCGTCGCGCCGAATCGCTGCATCTGACGGCTGCCGCGCGCGACGCCAATGTGGCTGCGCTGCCGACGTCGCTGTTCGAAAAACTCGGTCTGAAAGACGGCGATGCCGTGCGCGTCGCTCAAGGCGGTCTCTCGGTCACGCTGCCGGCCGTTCGCGACGCGAATCTGGCGGAAAGCGTAGTGCGTGTATCGGCGGGAACGCCGGCCGGTGCAGCGCTCGGGGCTCTGTTCGGTGAACTGGTAGTGGAGAAGGCGTAAATGGGCTTGTTCGATACGATCAACGCAGGCGGGACGCAGATCCTCGGTGTCGCCTGGCCCACGGTGTGGGCTGTCATCCGCATTCTCGTGGTGTCGGTGGTGATCCTGCTGTGCGTCGCGTACCTGATTCTGTGGGAACGCAAGCTCATCGGCTGGATGCACGTGCGTCTTGGCCCGAATCGCGTGGGTCCGCTCGGACTCCTGCAGCCGATCGCCGACGTGCTGAAGCTGTTGCTGAAAGAAGTGATCCAGCCGACGCAAGCGAGCCGCTGGATCTACCTGATCGCGCCGATCATGACCGTGGTTCCCGCGTTCGCGGTGTGGGCGGTGATTCCGTTCCAGGCGAAAGCGGTGCTGGGCGACATCAACGCCGGCCTGCTCTACGTGATGGCGATTTCGTCCATCGGCGTGTATGGCGTGATCCTGGCCGGCTGGGCATCGAACTCGAAGTACGCGTTCCTTGGCGCCATGCGCGCCGCGGCGCAGATGGTGTCGTACGAAATCTCGATGGGCTTTGCGCTCGTCGTCGTGCTGATGGTCACGGGCAGCCTGAACATGTCGGCTATCGTGGTCTCGCAGGAACACGGCATCTTCGCGAACTGGGGTATCAACTTCCTCTCGTGGAACTGGTTGCCGCTCCTGCCCATGTTCGTCGTGTACTTCATCTCGGGCATTGCCGAAACGAACCGTCACCCGTTCGACGTGGTGGAAGGCGAGTCGGAAATCGTCGCGGGTCACATGATCGATTATTCGGGCATGGCGTTCGCGCTGTTCTTCCTGGCCGAGTACATCAACATGATCGTGATCTCGGCGATCGCATCGACGTTGTTCCTTGGTGGCTGGAGCGCGCCGTTTGGTTTCCTGTCCTTCATCCCGGGCATTTTCTGGTTCGTGCTGAAGATCTTCTTCCTGCTGTCCGTGTTCATCTGGGCCCGTGCGACGTTCCCGCGTTATCGCTACGACCAGATCATGCGTCTTGGCTGGAAAATCTTTCTGCCGGTGTCGGTGGTGTGGGTGGTCGTGGTCGGGTTCTGGATCATGTCACCGCTGAACATCTGGAAATAATGGGCGGATGAAAAAACCATGAACGCATTACAGAATTTCTTTAAAACATTTTTCCTGACCGAGTTGCTGAAGGGTCTTGCGCTGACTGGCGGCTATTTGTTCCAGCGCAAGGTGACGGTTCAGTTCCCGGAAGAGAAGACCCCGATCTCCCCGCGTTTTCGAGGCCTGCATGCATTGCGCCGGTACGAAAACGGCGAAGAACGCTGCATCGCATGCAAGCTGTGTGAAGCCGTGTGCCCGGCGCTTGCAATCACCATCGAATCAGAAACGCGCGCCGACAATACGCGTCGAACCACGCGCTATGACATCGATTTGACCAAGTGCATCTTCTGCGGTTTCTGTGAAGAAAGCTGCCCGGTCGATTCGATTGTCGAAACGCATATCCTCGAGTATCACGGCGAGAAGCGCGGCGACCTGTATTTCACGAAAGACATGTTGCTGGCAGTGGGCGACCGTTATGAAACGGAGATTGCTGCTGCGAAGGCTGCTGACGCGCCTTATCGGTAAAGCGGAGCGGGGCGCTCGTCTTCACCGCGCCTTTTGCTGTTCCTGCATTTGAATTGACCTGCTGTTCCGGCCCGCGCGCCATGGTTGTACGTTGCTTCCTTCAAAAGATGCGACACGGCGCGCTTGTGTCAAAACACAAAGCCTAACGATGAACCGGTAATCATGGAATTCACGACCGTACTGTTTTACATCTTCGCGCTGCTGCTGGTTGTTTCGGCGCTGAAGGTGATCACTTCGCGCAACCCGGTGTCATCCGCGCTGTTTCTCGTGCTTGCGTTCTTCAACGCGGCCGCGATCTGGATGCTGCTCGAAGCCGAATTCCTCGCCATCTTGCTGGTTCTCGTCTATGTCGGCGCGGTCATGGTGCTGTTCCTGTTCGTGGTGATGATGCTGGACATCAACCTCGACGTGCTGCACCGCGACTTCAAGAAATTCGTGCCTATAGCGAGCATCGTGGGCGCGATCATCATCATCGAGACCGCTTTGATCCTGTGGCACGGCTATGGCGCGACGGTCACGCCGGTGCGCGACGCGATGCTGGTCAACGGGGTAGGTTCCGGCGTGGGTCCGAACGAAGTGATGTCGAATTCGCACCTGATCGGCAAGGTCATCTACACCGACTACATCTTCGCGTTTGAAATCGCGGGCCTGATCCTGCTGGTCGCGATCATCGCGGCAATCTCGCTGACCATTCGCGAGAAGAAGGACAACAAGCGCCAGTCGGTGAGCGAACAGGTCAAGGTGCGTGCGAAAGATCGCGTGCGGATCGTGAAGATGAAGTCCGAGCAGGAAGCGCCGGATGCCGCGACCAATCCGCCCGTTACCGGCAACGCCGGCGCCGGCACGGTCGACAACAAAGGCTGAGGAGATATAAAACCATGTTGAGTCTTGCCCATTACCTTGTGCTCGGCGCGATCCTGTTCGCGATCAGCATTGTCGGTATTTTCCTGAACCGACGTAACGTGATCATCATCCTGATGGCGATCGAACTGATGCTGTTGGCGGTCAATACGAACTTCGTCGCGTTCTCGCACTATCTCGGCGACATCCACGGCCAGATTTTTGTGTTCTTCGTATTGACGGTCGCGGCGGCTGAAGCGGCCATCGGTCTCGCGATTCTGGTCACGTTGTTCCGTAGCCTCGACACGATCAACGTCGAAGATCTCGATCAGCTCAAAGGTTAAATTCAGGCAAGACAGATATGTCCACGACACTCAATGAAAACCTTCTGCTTGCGATTCCGCTGGCACCGCTTGCCGGTTCGCTGATCGCGGGGTTGTTCGGCTGGAAGATCGGGCGCCGCGCGTCGCACAGCATCACCATTCTTGGTGTGGCGATATCGCTGGTGCTTTCGTGTTTCGTCTTCCTCGACGTCATGAAGGGCGCGAGCTTCAACGCGACCATTTACGAATGGATGACGGTCGGCCCGCTCAAGATGGAGATCGGCTTCCTGGTCGACTCGCTGACCGCGATGATGATGGTGATCGTCACCTTCGTCTCGCTGATGGTGCACATCTACACGATCGGCTATATGGCCGATGAAGAAACGGGCTACGAGCGCTTCTTCTCCTACATCTCGCTCTTCACGTTCTCAATGCTGATGCTCGTGATGAGCAACAACTTCCTGCAGTTGTTCTTCGGCTGGGAAGCAGTGGGTCTCGTGTCGTACCTGCTGATCGGTTTCTACTTCACGCGCCCGACGGCCATCTACGCGAACATGAAGGCGTTCCTGGTCAACCGCGTGGGTGACTTCGGTTTCCTGCTCGGCATTGGCCTGTTGCTGGCGTTTGCCGGATCGCTGAACTACGGTGATGTCTTCGCGCACCGCACGCAACTGGCCGGCATGACCTTCCCGGGCACCGACTGGGGCTTGCTGACGGTTGCATGTATTTGCCTGTTCATTGGCGCAATGGGCAAGTCGGCGCAATTCCCGCTGCACGTGTGGCTGCCCGACTCCATGGAAGGCCCGACGCCTATCTCCGCACTGATCCACGCGGCAACCATGGTGACGGCCGGTATCTTCATGGTCACGCGCATGTCGCCGCTGTTCGAATTGTCGGACTCGGCGCTGTCGTTCGTGACGGTGATCGGCGCGATCACGGCGTTGTTCATGGGCTTCCTCGGCGTGGTCCAGAACGACATCAAGCGCGTGGTGGCTTACTCGACGCTCTCGCAGCTCGGCTACATGACGGTTGCGCTCGGCGTGTCCGCTTATCCGGTTGCCGTGTTCCACCTGGCCACGCACGCATTCTTCAAGGCGCTGCTGTTCCTTGGCGCGGGTTCGGTGATCATCGGCATGCATCACGACCAGGACATGCGCAACATGGGCGGCCTGCGCAAGTACATGCCGATCACATGGATCACGTCGCTGCTCGGTTCGCTGGCGCTGATCGGTACGCCGTTCTTCTCGGGCTTCTATTCGAAAGATTCGATCATCGATGCCGTGAAACTCTCGCATCTGCCGGGTTCGGGTTTCGCGTACTTCGCGGTGGTTGCAAGCGTGTTCGTCACTGCGCTCTATTCGTTCCGTATGTACTTCATGGTTTTCCATGGCAAGGAGCGTTTCCGCGGTCCGAAGCATCCAGAAAGCCCAATGGGTATCGAAGCGGCCCAGCACAGCCACGATGCGCACGGCCATGATTCGCACGGCCACGATGATCACGGCCATGGTCATGGTCCGCATATCCCGCATGAAACACCTTGGGTGATCACGCTGCCGCTGATCCTGCTGGCGATCCCATCGGTGATCATTGGTGCGCTGGCGATCGGCCCGATGTTGTTCGGCGACTTCTTCGCGCACGGCGTGGTGTTCGATCGTGTGATCTTCATTGGTGAAAACCATCCGGCGCTGCATGAAATGGCCGAGGAATTCCACGGATGGTTCGCGATGGGCCTGCATTCGGTAGCGGGTCTGCCGGTGTGGCTCGCGCTTGGTGGCGTGGTGGTGTCGTGGTTCCTGTATCTCAAGCGTACGGATCTGCCGGGCGTGATCAAGCAACGCTTCCTGCCGATCTACAACTTGCTCGATAACAAGTACTACCTCGACAAGATCAACGATGTCGTATTTGCAAAGGGTGCGGTTGCCATTGGCCGCGGACTCTGGAAAGAAGGCGATGTCGCCGTCATCGACGGGATCGTCAACGGCCTCGCGAAGTTCGTCGGCTGGTTTGCCGGTGTGATTCGCTTCCTTCAATCCGGTTACATCTATCACTACGCGTTCGCCATGATCATTGGCATGTTGGGGCTCTTGACCCTGTTTGTAACGCTCGGCGGCAAATAAGGCGGGGACACCTATCTATGCACTCTTTTCCAATCCTTAGTCTCGCGATCTGGTTACCGATCATTGTCGGTATCCTTGTACTGGCGGTAGGCAATGACAGCAATCCGGCGCCGTCGCGCTGGCTTGCACTGATCGGCTCGATCCTGGGCCTGATCGTCACCATTCCCTTGATTACCGGCTTCGACAATTCATCGGCTGCGCTGCAGTTCGAAGAAAACGTGAGCTGGATCCAGCGCTTCAACATCTCGTATCACCTGGGTGTCGACGGTCTTTCAATGTGGTTTGTCGTGCTGACCGCGTTGATCACCGTCATCACGGTGATCGCGGCATGGGAAGTCATCACGGTGCGCGTGTCGCAGTACCTGGCTGCGTTCCTGATCTTGTCGGGCCTGATGATCGGCGTGTTCTCGACCGCCGACGGCATGTTGTTCTACGTGTTCTTCGAAGCCACGCTGATTCCGATGTACATCATCATCGGTGTGTGGGGCGGGGCAAACCGGGTCTATGCCGCGTTCAAGTTCTTCCTGTACACGCTGATGGGCTCGTTGCTGATGCTGATCGCGTTGCTGTACCTGTACACGCAGACGCACACGTTCGATATCGCCACCTGGCACGCATTGAAGATCGGCTTCACGCCGCAGATATTGCTGTTCATCGCGTTCTTCATGGCCTTCGCCGTGAAGGTGCCGATGTGGCCGGTCCACACGTGGTTGCCTGACGCCCACGTGGAAGCGCCGACGGGCGGCTCGGTCGTGCTGGCCGCGATCATGCTGAAGCTCGGCGCGTACGGTTTCATCCGCTTCTCGCTGCCCATCGCGCCGGATGCCAGCCATTTCCTGGCGCCCGTGGTGATCACGCTGTCGTTGATCGCGGTGATCTACATCGGCTTCGTGGCGCTGGTGCAGGAAGACATGAAGAAGCTGGTCGCGTATTCGTCGATTGCGCACATGGGCTTCGTCACGCTCGGTTTCTTCATCTTCAGCACGCTCGGCATGGAAGGCGCGATCATCCAGATGATTTCGCATGGCTTCGTCTCGGGCGCGATGTTCCTGTGTATCGGCGTGCTGTATGACCGCATGCACTCGCGCCGGATCTCGGATTACGGCGGCGTGGTCAACGTCATGCCCAAGTTTGCGGCATTCGCCATGTTGTTCGCGATGGCCAACTGCGGCCTGCCAGGTACGTCGGGTTTTGTCGGCGAGTTCATGGTGATCCTGGCTGCCGTGAAGTTCAACTTCTGGATCGGTTTCCTGGCAACGTTCACGCTGGTTCTCGGCGCGGCGTACACGCTGTGGATGTACAAGCGCGTGCACTTCGGCGCGATTGCCAATGAAAACGTCGCCAAGCTGAAGGACATCAGCAAGCGCGAATTCTTCATGCTGGCCGTGCTTGCTGTATTTACGCTGTACATGGGCCTGTACCCGAAGCCTTTCACCGATGTGATGCACGCATCCGTGGAAAATCTCCTCTCCCACGTCGCGCAGTCGAAACTGCCGCTGGCCCAGTAACGCGTGCGGAGGAAATAAAAGATCATGCAAAATGCCCCAATGAGTGCCCTGTTACCCGATGGACTGCTGATGTTGATGGTCGTCGTAGTGTGGTTGAACGACACCATCTACGGCGTGAAGAGCCGGCAAACGTCCTATTTCATCTCGGTCATTTCGACGATCGTGGTCGGCCTGTGGTTCGCCGTCCAGGCACTCGATCCCACGCCGCATTATTTCTTCACGCGCATGTACGTCGTCGATCCGTTCGCCAGCGCAATGAAAGCGGTGGTGACGCTCGGCTTCGCGGTATCGATCATCTATTCGCGCAAGTATCTTGAAGATCGCGATCTGTTCCGCGGTGACTTCTTCCTGCTCGGCCTGTTCTCGCTGCTCGGCCAGTGCGTGATGATCTCGGGCAACAACTTCCTGACGCTGTATCTCGGGCTGGAACTGATGTCGTTGTCGCTGTACGCGGTGATCGCGTTGCGGAAGGACTCGCCGCAGGCCAACGAATCCGCAATGAAGTATTACGTCCTTGGCGCGCTGGCTTCCGGTTTCCTGCTCTACGGCATCTCGATGCTCTACGGCGCGACCGGTTCGCTTGAACTGAACGAAGTGGCGAAGGCCATTGCAACTGGCCGTATCAACGACGCGGTGCTGCTGTTCGGCGTGATCTTCGTTGTCGCGGGGATTGCGTTCAAGATGGGCGCGGTGCCATTCCATATGTGGGTGCCTGACGTTTATCAGGGCGCACCGACTGCCATGACGCTGATCACTGGTGGCGGCCCGAAGGCTGCGGCCTTCGCGTGGGGTCTGCGTTTCCTGGTGATGGCGCTGTTGCCGCTGGCAGTCGACTGGCAAGAGATGCTGGTGATCCTTGCCGCGCTGTCGCTGATCGTGGGTAACGTCACGGGTATCGTGCAGAAGAACATCAAGCGGATGCTGGCTTACTCGGCAATCTCGAACATGGGCTTCGTGCTGCTGGGCATGCTCGCGGGCGTGGTCGAAGGCAAGGCCGATGGCGCGGCCGGTGCCTACAGCTCGGCGATGTTCTACAGCATCATCTACCTGATCACCACGCTCGGTACCTTCGGCGTGATCATGCTGCTGGCGCGCAAGGACTTCGAAGCCGAAACGCTCGATGACTTCAAGGGCCTGAACCAGCGTAGCCCGGTGTTCGCGTTCGTGATGATGATCATGATGTTCTCGCTCGCCGGTATCCCGCCGATGGTCGGGTTCTACGCCAAGCTCGCGGTGCTGGAAGCGACCATGAACGCCGGTCTGACGTGGCTTGCAGTGCTCGCCGTGATGTCGTCGCTGGTGGGGGCGTTCTACTACCTGCGTATCGTCAAGCTGATGTACTTCGATGCACCGACGGACGCATCGCCGATCGTCGCCGACAACCTCAAGCGCGCGCTGCTCGCGTTCAACGGTCTTGCGGTGCTCGTGCTCGGCATTGTGCCGGGTCCGTTGATGAACGCTTGCCTGACGGCGATCACCCATACCTTGCCGTTCCAGTTGTAATGTCGGCTGCGGGCTGGTTTATCGTGTTGTTGGCGCTGGTCGGCGCCAACCTTCCGTTTGCGAATCAACGCATCTTCGCCGTCGTGCCAATCAAGGCAGCGAAGAAAAGCCCGTGGATTCGCCTCGCGGAATTGATCGTGCTTTATTTTGTCGTGGGCGCGCTCGGCTTTATGCTTGAGGCGCGTGCCGGAAACCGTTTTGAGCAGGGCTGGCAGTTTTACGCCGTGACGTTCAGCCTCTTTCTTGTGCTCGCGTTCCCCGGTTTCGCTTTCCAATATCTCGTCAAGCGCCGCTGACGGCCACGGCCGTCGCGGCTTGATCCACGCGTTTGGCGCCGGGTTCGTCGTTTGACGCGTTTCCTTCAAGGCGCATGATGGCTGACAGTTCTTCCCTCGACCCCAAGCATTCCGCCGACTCTTTCCCTGATTCCGATGCCGGCCTGATCGAGAAGACGGTCGAAAGCAAGTTGTTGCATCAGGGTAAATTCCTCACGCTGAAACTCGATACAGTCGAGCTGCCCGACGGGAAACACGCCACCCGCGAGTACGTCGAGCATCCGGGCGCGGTAATGATCCTGCCTCTTTTCGACGACGGCCGCGTGCTGCTCGAGCGGCAGTATCGGTATCCGATCCGCAAGGTGCTGCTCGAATATCCCGCCGGCAAGCTCGATCCCAACGAAAGTGAGCTCGCTTGCGCGAAACGTGAATTGCACGAGGAAACGGGTTACACGGCGCGCGAATGGTTCTTCCTGACCCGAATTCATCCGGTGATTTCGTACTCGACCGAGTTCATCGACCTGTATCTGGCGCGCGGTTTGACTGCGGGCGAGAACAAGCTGGACGAGGGCGAGTTCCTCGAGACGTTCATTGCGGATCGGTCGCAAATCTTCGAGTGGATCAAGAGCGGCCAGATCAGCGATGTAAAAACGATCATCGGCAGCTTCTGGCTCGAGAAGGTGATGTCGGGCGAGTGGAAACTAGGCGATCCGGTCAGCGAATAAGCAAATCGAGAGAAAAAAAGCGGCCTGCGGGCCGCTTTTGCGTTTGTGCGTTTCATCAAAAACAACGCCATCAAGCGCGCGAAGGACCAGCGGGCTAAAATCGACCACCTGTTTTCTCGATTCATCCAAAATTCGCAGACGCAAATTTACGAACGACCGTTCACAAAACGCGCTTTTGCGATTAAACTTTCCGGCAAGCCCTGATTAGCATGAAGGTTCTCGACTTGAAGTGCTCGCACGACCATCGGTTCGAAGGCTGGTTTGCTTCGTCCGATGAGTTTGAATCCCAGTTGTCGCGCAAGCTCGTGGCTTGCCCGGTGTGTTCCACGACTGAAATAAGCCGCATGCCATCGGCACCGCGGCTGAACCTGTCCACCACACGTTCCGACCGAATCGAGCAGGCAAGCAGCGGCAGCAGCGTTACGCCGCAGGCGGCCCCGCAGCAGCCGGATCAGGCGGCCCAGGCGCGTGCGCTGCAATTCATGCGGGAATTTCTCGCGAAGACCGAGAACGTGGGCGACCGTTTTGCCGAAGAGGCGCGGCGCATGCATTACGACGAAGCGCCGGCGCGCAATATTCGCGGCGTCGCTACGCCTGAAGATGCGCACGCATTGATGGAAGAAGGCATCGACGTGATGCCGCTGCCCGTGCCGGCCGCACTGAAAGAGCCGCTGCAATAAGCCGACGCCCGTTGGCTTAGCGCACGTCTCCTCGTGGCCGACCCGGGTCATGACAGGAGACGAGAGCGCATGGACCTGAACTATTCCCCCGCGGACAACGCGTTTCGCGCCGACATTCGCGCCTGGCTCGACGCCAATCTGCCGCAAGCCTTGCGTACCAAGGTACTCGATCACAAACGGTTAAGCCGCGACGACTACGCGAGCTGGCACAAGCTGCTTGGCACGCGCGGCTGGTCTGTCGTCGCCTGGCCGAAGGAATTTGGCGGTCCGGGCTGGAACGCCACGCAGCGCCATATCTGGGATGAGGAATGCGCGCGTATTGGTGCGCCAGGCGTGTTGCCGTTCGGGGTATCGATGGTCGCACCGGTCCTCATGAAATACGGCAGCGATGCGCAAAAAGCCCATTACTTGCCGCGCATTCTCGATGGCACCGACTGGTGGTGCCAGGGATATTCCGAACCCGGTTCGGGCTCCGATCTGGCATCGCTGAGAACGCGCGCCGAACGTCAGGGCGACCACTATCTGGTCAATGGCCAGAAGACCTGGACCACGCTCGGCCAGTTCGCCGACATGATGTTCTGCCTCGTGCGCACGGACAGCGGCGCGAAGAAGCAGGAAGGCATCTCGTTCTTGCTTATCGATATGAAAACGCCCGGCATCACCGTGCGTCCCATCATCACGCTCGACGAAGACCACGAAGTCAATGAAGTCTTCTTCGAAGACGTGAAAGTGCCGATGGAAAACCTCGTCGGCGAAGAAAATCGCGGCTGGACGTATGCGAAGTATTTGCTCGGGCATGAACGCACGGGCATCGCACGCGTCGGGCAGTCCAAGCGCGAACTGGTGTTCCTCAAACGACTTGCCACTGATCAGAAGAAGGGCGGAGCATCGTTGTTGAAGGACCCTGTGTTCGCTGCAAAGATCGCGGCGCTCGAAATCGAGATCATGGCGCTTGAAGTGACCGTGCAGCGCGTGGTCGCGAGCGAAGCGAATGGCCGCGGGCCGGGCCCGGAAGCATCGATGCTGAAAATCAAGGGCACCGAAGTCCAGCAAGCGTTGACCGAGTTGATGGTTGAAGCCATCGGACCCCAGGCCGCCGCGTTCGATCCCGAGTATCTCGAAGGCGAACGGGAGCACAGTCTCGCAGGCGATGACGACGCGGCGCCGCTCGCCGCATACTACTTCAACTTCCGCAAGACATCGATCTATGGCGGTTCGAACGAAATTCAAAAAAACATCATCGCGCAGATGATTCTGGGCTTGTGAGGAGCGGCACATGGACTTCAATTTCACCGATGAACAACAGCAATTCCGTGATGCCTTGCGCCGTTATCTCGACAAGGAATACACGTTCGATGCCCGCCAAAAGATCGTGGCATCCAGGGAAGGTGTCGATGCAAAACACTGGACTGCCTTCACCGAATTAGGCCTTACGGCGTTGCCCGCGCCGCAAGCGCGTGGCGGATTCGATGGTGGTCCGGTCGACATGCTCGTTGTGATGCAGGAACTCGGGCGTGCGTTGGTCGTCGAGCCCTACTGGTCGACGGCGGTGGGTATCGAAGCGTTGCGGCTTGTTGGCGATCAGTACGCGAACGCCTTGCTCGAGCGCGCGGCTGCCGGCGAGATCAAACTTGCCGTGGCGTTTCATGAACCGCATGCGCGCCATGACCTGTTTTCCATCGCAACCACGGCACAGATCCAGGGCGACCAATTCACCTTGAACGGTGAGAAGTCGCTGGTCCAACACGGCGCACAGGCCGACGTATGGATCGTGCCCGCAAGGCTGAACGGCGAAGTTGCCCTGTTCGCCGTTGCGCGCGATTCGGGCAACGTGGCGATCACTGAATACCGGACGATCGATGGCCAGCGTGCCGCTTCCTTGAAATTCACGGGCACGCCGTCCACACGCCTGGGCAATGCGCAAACCGGGGCCGCGACACTTGAACATATCGCGGATTACGCGACGTTCCTGCTCTGCGCCGAAGCCGTCGGCGTGCTCGATGCGCTCAATCACGCGACGGTCGAGTACACGAAGGAACGCAAGCAGTTCGGCACGCCCATCGCGCGGTTTCAGGCGTTGCAGCATCGCATGGTCGAGATGCTGATCCACGCTGAGCAGGCACGTTCGATCACGTATCTGGCGGCTGCCCGCTACACGAGCAATGACGCGGACGAACGCCGTCGCGCGATTTCTGCAGCGAAAGCGCGGGTCGGTCAGGCGGCACGTTTCGTCGGTCAGCAGGCCGTGCAACTTCACGGCGGGATGGGCGTAACTAATGAAGTCGCGGCGGCACACTGGTTCAAGCGCTTGTCGATCATCGAGACAACGTTGGGCGACGTCGATCATCATCTGGAGCGGTTTGCATCGCTGCCAGGATTCGCCGACACTAACGTTTGAATAATCGACGCTTCATAAAAGGAGAATGGGGATGACATTCAGCTATGAGGATTTCAACGTCGGCGATGTAGCCGAACTCAGCGCGCATACGTTTTCGAAAGAGGAGATCATTGATTTCGCCGGACGTTATGATCCGCAGCCTTTTCACCTGAGCGAAGCGGGCGGCGAAGCATCGCCGTTTCGCGGACTGGTTGCGAGCGGATGGAACACCTGCTCCGCGATGATGGGCATTCTCGTGCGCGACATGCTGGCCGATTCCACATCGATGGGCTCGCCCGGGCTCGACAACATCCGCTGGCTCAAGCCGGTTCGCGTGAACGATACCGTGCGGTTGACGGTGCGCGTGTTGAGCAAGCGTGTTTCCGAAAGCAAGCCGGATCGCGGCATTGTCGGAACGCGTTGGGAAGCTTATAACCAGAATGGCGAGCTGGTCTTGACGGTGGATTCGGCGGCGATATTCGGGCTGCGTCATCCGGAAAATACGCAATGACGCTCGCCTCAGCAGCAGATGTGAAAGCCGCAGAGGGCGGCGAGGAATACGTGAGCGGGTGGCTGGAAATAGATCAGTCGCGCGTGAACCGGTTCGCCGATGCCACCGACGACCATCAATGGATTCACGTCGACGTTGAACGGGCGAGCAAAGAGTCGCCGTTTGGCGGACCGATTGCGCACGGGTTCCTGACGTTGGCGCTCGTGCCGAAATGGCTTGAGCAATGCGTTCCGCTGCAGCAGAAACTCGGCGTGAACTACGGCACCAACAAGGTCCGGTTCATGTCACCGGTTCTGGTTGGTTCGAAGTTGAGAGCGCGTTTCTTGGCTGAGAAGGTGACTGACGTGGCGCAGGGCGGCGTGCAGGTGATCTGGCGCGTGACTATCCAGAAAGAAGGCGCTGAGAAACCGGTCTGTGTCGCTGAGTTTATTACACGGCACTATTTCTGAAGTTCGCGTCCCGGTGACTTCTTTTTCGGAGCCGTCAAAGAAGTCACCGCGTTGCTCAACGCTTACGCGTACCGGGCTAATTCAAGTTTTGCGACTGCATTCCGATGCACTTCATCGGGTCCATCGGCGAGGCGCAATGTCCGTGCGTGCGCGTACGCATAAGCGAGCGGGAAGTCGTCCGATACACCCCCGGCCCCATGCGCCTGAATCGCCCAGTCGATGACCTGGCACGCGATGTTCGGCGCAACGACCTTGATCATCGCGATCTCGCCGCGGGCGCCCTTGTTGCCGGCTGTGTCCATCATGTAGGCCGCTTTCAGTGTGAGCAAGCGCGCCTGTTCGATCATGATCCGCGCTTCGGCAATGCGCTCTTGCGTTACGCCATGCGCTGCGATCGGCTTGCCGAATGCAACCCGTTGCGATGTCCGTCTGCACATGAGTTCGAGCGCGCGCTCGGCTAATCCGATCAAGCGCATGCAATGATGAATGCGTCCGGGCCCAAGACGCCCTTGCGCGATTTCGAATCCGCGCCCCTCGCCAAGCAATACATTCGATGCCGGCACGCGCACATTCTCAAGCGTAATGTCCATGTGGCCATGCGGCGCGTCGTCGTAACCGAAGACCGAAAGCGGCCGATGCACCGTAATGCCCGATGAATCCGCAGGGACGAGGATCATCGATTGTTGCTGATGTTTTGGCGCTTCCGGATCGGTCTTCCCCATCACGATATACACCTTGCAGCGCGGATCGCCCGCACCCGATGACCACCACTTGTGACCGTCGATCACATAGCTGTCGCCATCGCGCACGATGCTGCACTGGATGTTGGTCGCATCCGACGAAGCCACGTCCGGCTCCGTCATCAGGAACGCCGAACGGATCTCGCCTTGCAGCAGCGGCTCGAGCCATTGCTGCTTGTGCTGATCGCTGCCATAACGTTCGATGGTCTCCATGTTGCCCGTGTCGGGCGCGCCGCAATTGAACACTTCGGGCGCCCAAGGCACGCGTCCCATGATCTCGCAAAGCGGCGCGTATTCCAGATTGCTCAACCCTGCGCCACGTTCCGATTCGGGCAGGAAGAGATTCCACAGGCCGGCATCGCGCGCGTGTTGCTTGAGCGTTTCGATCAGCTCAAGCGGTATCCACGCATCGCCCTTTGCCCGGTTTGCCGCGATTTCCTGATTGAACGCGCGCTCGTTCGGATAGATGTGTTCATCGAAGAAAGCGGCCAGCTTGTGGCGCAGTTCCTGCACTTTCGGCGTGTAGTCGAAATTCATCTCGTCTCCTGTTCCTGATGTTTTATCCGGTCACTTTTTGCGCGTAAGACCATGCGAGTTCGGCCATCGGCCTGGCACGTTTGCCTGCATCGATCGCTTGTGCGCTCGCGGCTGTGCCCTCGCTCACGCGCTTCATGATTCCCTGCAGGATCGCGGCGATGCGGAACATGTTGTAGGCGAGGTAGAAATTCCAGTCGCCTTCGATCTTCAGGCCGGTGCGTTCGAGATATTGCGTGACGTAGGTCTGTTCGTCCGGAATGCCGAGCGCCGCCCAGTCGAGTCCGCCGATACCGCGAAATTGCGTCGGATCGACATGCCACGCCATGCAGTGATAGGCAAAGTCGGCGAGGGGATCGCCGAGCGTGGACAACTCCCAGTCGAGCACGGCGAGAACGCGCGGTTCTGTCGGGTGAAAGATCAGGTTGTCGAGCCGGAAGTCGCCATGGACAACGGAGACGCTTTCGCCGCCGCGCGGAATATGTTTCGGCAGCCACTCGATCAGCTTGTTCATCGCTTCGATGGGTTCGGTTTGCGACGCAAGGTACTGCTTGCTCCATCGGCCGATCTGGCGCTCGAAATAGTTGCCCGGCTTGCCGTAGGTGTCCAGACCCGCTTTGATGATATCGACCGAATGCAAAGCTGCGATCACGCGATTCATTTCATCGTAGATGGCGCCGCGCTCGGCGGGCGTCAGGCCCGGCAGCGCCTGGTCCCACAACACGCGGCCCTCGATGAACTCCATCAAATAGAACGCGCGGCCAATCACGCTTTCGTCATCGCATAGCGCAAACATCTTCGCAACCGGTACGTCCGTGTCGGCAAGCGCATCCATCACGCGGTATTCACGATCAATCGCATGCGCCGATGGCAACAGCTTCGCCGCCGGTCCCGGCTTTGACCGCATCACATAACTGCGCGAGGGCGTGATCAGCTTGTACGTGGGGTTCGACTGGCCGCCGGCGAATTGTTCGACACTGACTGGCCCGACGAAACCTTCGATATGCGTTTCAAGCCACGCTGACAGCGCTTCCATGTCGAACTGTTGGCGCTCGTTGACGGGCCGCGTTCCTTCGAACGCCGAGAAATCCTGCTGTACGGGCAAGGGCGCGTCGTTTGAAGCCATCGTTGTCTCCTCCGGATTGCGTTCATAGGCTGGTCCACATGCAGCGTCGCGCTTCGAAGCGCTGTTGTCGCTGCTTGCGCGGTTACTTCAGGGCTGACGTGTATCGCACGAATTGTTCGTAGAGCAATTCCATGGTCGTGTTGCGCGCGCTTGCGTGAAGGGGCGACGGCGGCGAATGATTCAGCGCGCGGATGACCCAGTCGCCGGGTTTGTCGCCGATATCCAGCGCGTTGATGCATCCCGTTGTCTGCGACAGATGCCCGAAGAACATGCGTCCGCCGCCCGTGATCGCGTGCGACAACAACGCGCGATTCACGCCGCCGTGCAATACCAGCAACGCGGTGTCCCAGGATGAATCGTCCCGCAGCCGCTGCAGTGGCGGCAACACACGATCCAGCAATTCGCCGATGGTCTCGCCGCCAAGGAACGCAGTTGTTTCAGGCACGATGCCGTCGAACACGCTGAGAAACGCGCGCTCGATATCCTTCGCGGGCAGGTTGCTCAAGCGTCCGCCGCGGATCTCTTCCCATTCCGGCCAGACATCGATTGCGATTTCCTGACCCGTTTCAGCCAGCACGCGCTGTGCCGTCTCGATCGTTCTCGGCAGACCGCTGACAATGACCTTGTCGAAGCGGATCTGCTGCGCCTTGAACTCGCTTCCGGCCGCGGTCGCTTCGTCGCGGCCGCGTTCATTGAGCGGCACGCCCATTGGATCGATGGCGCGGCCGGTTGCATCGAAATACGTCACGTCGCCGTGACGCATCAGGAAGATGCGGCGGCGTTTTGGGAGTTCGTAGGGTGTGGTCATCATTTGTAGAGCGGTGGCCGCTTTTCGAGGAACGCGTTGATGCCTTCGAGCGCGTTGCCGTTATGGAGCGCGTCGACAAAACCGTCGCGTTCGGCGTCGAGTTGTTCGGCAAGCGATTGCGTTTCAGCCGATGCGATCAGCGTCTTGATCTGCGCCAGCGCTTTTGGCGCCATGCGGCCGAGTTCGTCGGCCCAGGCGATGGCGGTATCGAGCGCCGCGCCGGGTTTCGTCACGCGATTCACCACGCCGGCTTCGTGCAGACGTGTGGCGCCGATCGGCTTGGCCTCAAGCAGGATCTCGGTCGCAAGCGCACGTGGCAAGGCGCGCGTGAGGAACCACGAGCCGCCGCCATCGGGCGTGAGGCCCACGCGGGCGTACGACATCACGAACTTGGCGTCATCGGCAGCGACGAGCAA
>NZ_JBSIPA010000140.1:0-13768 GCF_053574605.1 Caballeronia sp. M23-90
GACAAGCGTGCCATTCACCGAAAGCCCTACGATCGGGAAAGCGTTCGCGACACCGAAAAGGACGAGCGCTGCAAGCGTCAGCGCAAGCGTCCGGTCGACGCTTGCAGGAAGGCTTTTGTAGAGCGTCATCTCGACAAGCGTGCCATTCACCGAAAGCCCTACGATCGGGAAAGCGTTCGCGACACCGAAAAGGACGAGCGCTGCAAGCGTCAGCGCAAGCGTCCGGTCGACGCTTGCAGGAAGGCTTTTGTAGAGCGTCGCACCGCACCGTCTGCAGCGAGCGGCGCCTCCCCGGCCAAGCGCCGTCTCCCGTTGCAGAAGATCGCACTCGTGGCAGGCAATGAGGCGCGTCGCTGTCATGGCGAGGGTCCTTGGGGCTTTGTTGCCGAAGTGATCGGTGTCCCGGCACGTCCCGTGTCACTGTACGCGACCGCGGTCATGCCTTCCGCCTCGGTGACCCAGCCGCCTCCCATGGCCTTATAGAGATTCACCGACGAGATAAACACAGTGCCCTGTGTCTGCGCGTAGCTGAGTTGTGCGTTGAAGAGGCTCCGCTCCGCATCGAGTACTTCTATGTAGCTCGTATAGCCGCCTTCATAACGCAATCTGGCCAAGCGCGAGTAGGTGGCGAGTGCATCGACCTGATGTCCCTGAACGACCAGTTGCGCGCGGCTCTTCTGGATCGAGACCAGCGCGTCGGCCACCTCCTGGAACGCGACCTGGATCGACTTCTGATAACTGAAAAGTGCCTGCTGTTGCAGCGCTTGCGCCTGCTTGACCTGCCCGCTTATCGCGCCTGCCGTGAAGATCGGCACCGTCACCGCGCCGGCATAGGACCACAGGCGCGCGGGACCCGTAAAGAGCGCGGAGAACTGCCCGCTTGCCGTACCGAACAGACCGGTGAGCGATATCGATGGAAAATACAGCGCGCGCGCGGCGCCTATCTGCGCATTCGCCGCAATCAGGTCTTGCTCGGCCTGACGCAAATCCGGCCGGCGTTCGAGCAGGTCGGACGGCAAGCCTGCCGGCACGGCTGGAAGCGCAAGATCGTCCAGTTCGCGGTCACGCACGATGGCGTCGGGATTGTGTCCGAGCAGGATCGACAACGAATCTTCCTGCTGCGCGATTTGCAGTTCGATCTGGGGAATCGTGGCAAGGGACGCCTGGTATTCCGATTGACTCTGTGCGAGTTGCATCTGCGCGACCTGGCCGCCGGCAAAGCGCAGTTCGAACACTTTCACCGATGCCTCGCGGCTCGCGACCGTGGCATTTGCAATCTTGAGTTGCCTGTCGAGCGACAGCAGGTTCACGTACGACGTGGCCACCGACGCCACTAATGTCAGGATGGTCGCGCGCCGCCCCTCTTCGCTTGCAAGCAGACTCGCGCGTGCAGATTCCGTCTGGCGGCGCAGCTTGCCGAAAAAGTCGATCTCCCACTGCGCCGACAGCGTCCCCTGGAACTGGTTGAAAACAGGGCCGACACCGGCGGGCAACTGCGCTGCGCCCAGCGGAATACGTTCACGCTCACCATTTAAGCCGGCGCCGATCTGGGGGAACAATTGCGAGCGTGTCGTGACGAATTGGCCGAGAAACTGCTCGACGCGTGCAGCGGCAATCTTGACGTCCTTGTTGTCGGCCAGGGCGGTCGCGATCAACTGGTTCAATGCCGGGTCCTGGAACTGCTCCCACCAGGCTGTATCGACGAGGTCCTTTGCATCGGACTGCGCAAAGCGGAAAGTCGCGGTCGTTTCGACCGCGGGACGTTCGTAGTTGGGACCGAGCAGGCATCCGCCAAGTGTCAAAGAGGCCACGATCGAGAGAATCGGCGCGCGCATTTCACTGATCCTTGACGTTTGCAGAGGCCACGATCGTCGGACCGCCCGCGCCCGCGAGCGGTGGCCCCACGAGTCCGTTGTCACCGTGCGGATCGGGATTTCTGCCTTTGCCTTTTTTCTCCGACATCGTCTCGAGGACGTAAAAGAACATCGGAATAAAGAACACGGCGATGACAGTCGCACCGAGCATCCCGCCGATCACACCGGTCCCGATCGAATGACGGCTGTTCGCCGAGGCGCCCGTCGCAATGGCAAGCGGTACGCATCCGAGAATGAATGCGAGCGAGGTCATCACAATGGGGCGCAAACGTTCACTGGCCGCGGTTACCGCTGCGTCATAGACCGACTCTCCCGCCTCACGATTGAGCACGGCGAACTCGAAGATCAGGATCGCGTTCTTGGCGGCGAGCGCGACCAGCATGGTCAACCCGATCTGGAAATAGACGTCGTTTTCGAGCCCGCGCAAAAGGATGGCGAGCAGCGCGCCAAAGAGTGCAAACGGCACCGCCATTAATACGCCGACCGGCAAGCTCCACTTTTCGTACTGCGCGGCGAGGATGAGGAACACCATGATCAAACCGAATACGAATACGAGTGCCGACGTCCCGCCTGCTTGCTGTGCTTCATACGCCTCTCCGCTCCAGCCGATAGCATAGTCGGACGGCATGACTTCAGTGCCTATCTCGGAGAGGGCGGCGAGGACCTGCCCCGTGCTATATCCCGCCGCAGGGTTGGCCGTGATTTTTACAGCGGGAAAATTATTGAAACGCGTGACGAGGTCGGGACCGGTCACGAATTTCGTGGTCACCACCGCTTTAAGCGGGACCATGCTGCCGTTTTTGCTGCGCACATAGATCTGGTCGAGATCCTGAGGTTTGAGCCGGTACGACGGCTCGGCCTGCATGATGACCTGCCAGAGGCGGCTCGACCGGTTGAACTGGGAGATGTACTGCGAACCGAACATGGTTTGCATCGAGCTGTACACCTCTTCAACAGGCACCCCCAGCGTCTCGGCCTTGTCGCGATCCACGTTCACGAGCAACTGCTGGGACGATGCATTGAACGTCGATGTCACGCGGGCGAGTTCTGGACGTTGTTTGGCCTTCGCAAGGAAATTGTCGACGACCGCCGCAAGCTGAGTGGTATTGCCATCCCCTTTGCTCTGAATCCACATCTCCGTGCCGCCGGTCGTGCCGAGTCCAGGGATCGATGGCGGATTCACAGGAAGGATGATCCCTTCCTTGACCTTCGAAAGATTTTCATAGGCACCGATCAGCACCGCTCGCGCATTCTGTGTCCGGATGTTCGCCCACTTGTAGCGTTCGTCGAAACTCTTGAATCCGACGAAAAACGCCGCGGCATTGTTCTTGTTCTGGCTATCGAGCAGACTGAAACCATCGATGACCGTCACGCTTCCAACCGCCGGCTGCTTCATGAAGTAGTCGGTGACGTGCTGGGAGACGTCGCCGGTCCGGTCAAGGCTGGCCGCGTCCGGCATGATCACCGCGCCCAGCAGATATCCCTGGTCTTCCGGCGGCAGGAACGACGTTGGAATGGACTTGCCCATGACGACCGCGAGCGCGATCATTCCGGCGAACAGCAGCAATGCGACCACGAAGCGTTTGATGACGAGTCGCACGACGCGTGTATAACCAGCGGTCATCTTTGCGAAACCGTTATCGAACCATCTGAAAAACGCTGGCTTCTTGTCGTGACCCGGCCTGAGCAGCAAAGCCGCGAGTGCCGGCGACAGCGTCAATGCAACCAGGCCGGAAAAGACCACCGAAATGGCGATGGTGATGGCGAATTGTTTGTAGAGCTGACCCGTTATACCGCCGAGGAACGCCACCGGCACGAACACCGCGCATAGTACGAGGACGATTGCGACCACCGGGCCGGATACTTCGTCCATCGCTCTTTTCGCGGCGTCCTTCGGACTGAGCTTGTGGACGTTCATGTTCCGCTCGACATTCTCGATCACCACAATGGCGTCATCCACCACAATGCCGATGGCGAGCACCATGCCGAACAGGGTCAGCATGTTGATCGAGAAGCCGAGTGCAAGCATGCCCATGAAGGTGCCAAATATCGATACGGGCACGGCCAGGACCGGAATGAGTGTGGCGCGAAAACTTTGCAGGAACGCGTAGACCACGATTACCACCAAAACCAGCGCTTCGAAGAACGTATAAACAACGTCGGAGATCGAGGCGCGAGTGAACTCGGTGGTGTCGAGCGCGATGTCATACTCCAGTCCTTCAGGGAAGGACTTTTTCATCTGCATGAGCGCTTCGCGGACCTGCTTGGACACATCGAGCGCATTCGCACCGGGTTGCTGATAAACCGCGATCACGGTTGCTGGCTTGCCTTGATACTTGCTTCGAATCGAATAATCTTTTTGTCCAAGCTGCGCGCGGCCGACGTCGCGCAGGCGCACGATAGCCGCGTCGCTGCTCGCCGCACGGATGATGATGTTGTCGAACTGGGTCGGGTCGGTCAGGCGGCCTGTGGTCGTGACCGCAAAGGACTGTTCGACAGGAGTGCCCGTCGGCGACTGGCCGATGCTCCCCACTGCAAATTGCTGATTCTGGTTCGCCACGGCCTTTTGCACATCGGAGGCGGTAATGCCGAGCTGTGCCATGCGGTCCGGCTTCAGCCAGATTCGCATCGCGTAGTCGGGCGTGCCGAAAATGCTCGACTGATTGGCGCCGGGCACGCGCTTGATTGCATCGAGTACGTAGATGTTGGTGTAGTTCGCAATGTAGGTCGGATCGTAGCGATTGCTCGGTGAGTAGACCGCGATCACCATCATGAACGCCGATGACTTCTTCTGGACCTGGATACCCTGCGCCTGCACCGAAGACGGCAATTGCGCCAACGCGAGGTTCACGCGGTTTTGTACATCGACTTGTGCAAGCGCCGGGTTCGTGCCGATGTTGAAGAACACGTTTAGCGTGAAGTTACCCGTCGACGAGCTCGACGAGTTCATATAGATCATATTGTCGGCGCCATTGACCTGCTGCTCGATCGGCGCGGCAACATTGTTCGCGACGACATCGGCCGTCGCGCCCGGGTAATTGGCCGAGATAGTGATCTGTGGCGGCGTTATATCGGGATACTGAGCAATCGGCAGGCTCATCATCGAAAGCGCGCCACCTAGCGTGATGATGATCGATATAACGGACGCGAAGATCGGCCGGTCTATGCAAAAGTGGGAAATGTTCATTTGCCGATCCGCTCAATTTGCTGCGTTATTTCCGGACTTGCCTTGTGCAACGCGCTCGGTGACCATTTCACTGCTGATAGCGGCGGCCGGTGTCGCGGGCGCTTCGGTGATCTTCAATGGCGTGCCGGCTGCAACGCGGATGGCGCCATCGACAACAACACGCTCACCGACCTTCAGGCCGTCCGTGATGAACCAGTCATCTCCGTGCCAGGCGCCCACTTCAACGACCCGCTCATGACCTTTGGAGTCGCCGTCGACCACCCAGACGAAGTGGCTCTTCGCACCTTGCAGGACGGCGCGTTGTGGAACAAGGATGGCATTGGGACGAGTCGCGCCGGACACCCGGGCGCGCACGAACTGCCCGGGTCGCAGACTGCCTCGCGGATTGGCAAACGAGGCGCGCACGAGAAAGGTTCCGGTCTGAGAACTGAATGCGGGGTTTGCGAAGCTGATACGGCCGTGCGATGGATACACAGTGCCGTCGGCCAGGATCACCGTCACCTCGAAATCATCGCCGTGCGGAAAGCGCAGTTGCTGCTTTCCGATTTCATCGCGATAACTCAGCATCTCGTTTTCAGACACGCTGAAATTCACCCACATCGGGTCGAGCTGATAGACCGTGGTCAGCAAGCCGGTTGCGGCTGCGGTCACAAAGCTGCCGTCTTGTTGTTTCGCGAAGCTGGACAGTCCCGCGAGCGGCGACTTGATGGTTGTGTAACTCAGGTTCAGCTCTGCGGTTGTGACCTGGCCCCTGGCCGCAATCACTGCCGCCTCGGCTTCTTTTTCGCTGCCGATGGCGTCGTCGCGGTCTTTCTCGCTCAGTGCGTTCTGTTTGACAAGCGGAAGCACGCGATCCAGATTGGCCTTTGCCACTGTAAAACGCGCCTGCTGCTGCGCAAGCTGACCCCGCGCCGATTGCAATGTGGCCTCGAACGGTTTTGCGTCCATCAAGAACAGGATCTGGCCGGCCTTTACAGGTTGACCTTCCGTGTAGACGCGCTTGTCCAGGAACCCGTCCACGCGGGCGCGGATTTCGACCTCGCGCGAGCTTTCGGTTTGAGCGGTAAATTCAAAGTCGACCGGCGTGTCGCGCTGGGTAACCGTCATCACGCTGACCTCGGTGGCCTGCCGGGGAAGCTCGTTCGCCGGCTTGCTGCATGCGGCAAGCAGCGTCATCGCCGCAGCGGCAAACGACAGGCGTCGCGTCCAGCGATCACGGGCACGGTTGGTTCCAAATGCGCTGATTCGCACCGATGACATCACCATGTGAGTCTCCCAATGGGCAACCGACTCTTGGATAAACCGCAGGCTAAACCCGGGATACCGAATTCTTAAGGCGCGGTACAGTTTCCAAAGACTACATACGCTTCTTCGCGATTGATGAGGGATACGGTCATGGAACCGTCGGCCTTGTCGATTGCAATGGACCATGCATACCCAAGCTCGGTACCCTGCAGGATCAGTTGGTCAAGTCCCTTGTCGATGAAACGGATAGGCGTGGTGCGCTTGGGACCGGCAATCGTCTGACCCGCGAAGTCGATGCGCATGAACTGCGGCATCCCGACAAACTCGGGAAGTCCGCGAAGGCAGGTCTCACCGGGGTCACATGCGTGTGCGTCGACTGTCGCGCAGATCAGCGGCCTGCTCCCGTCGAACTCAGCGGCGCTCGCTGCCGACGCGACCGCCATCAATGCGAGTGCAGCCACGCCATGCAATAATCTGGTTTTCATCGATGGTCTCCGATAGGCGCCGTGAGCGATCCTTACTGAATCGAGTAGCCGCGTCCCGTCATGCACGCACCAACGGCCCGGTTGTAAGTGGACATCTCCTGGGAGACCTGCTGCTGGTTCGACTGCTGTTGACTTGCGGCGGCCTCATTCATGCGACGCTGCCGCAATCCCCCTCCGGCGGTCCCGGTCACGGCGCCAATTGCGGCGCCCTTGCCAGCATTACCTGCGATCGCCCCGATTGCCGCGCCAACAGCAGCACCACCAGCGGCTCCTTTTATGGCCCCCCCCTGCTTTGGCTGTCCGCCTTGTTGATTTGCGCTTTGCTGTGCAATGACAACGGGATCAACGCCTGTTGTCTGTTTCGCCCACAACTGGCATTCCGCCGTGTCCGAGTTCTGCCTTTGAGCGCTCTGCCCTCTTGCCGGATAAATGATCGGCTGCTGAGCTGTGGCTGAAAAAGCGAGCCCAAGTACCGCAGAGCCGATCAGAAGTCGCTGCATTCGTCGCATGGCCCGGCACCCTTCCGTCAAAGTTCCAGCCGCAACGGACCAAGAAATCCGGCCCGGGGAGCGTGGTGCAAATCAATGCGCATGACTAACGCAACGAGGGCGATCCCTCAGGCGACGCCCACATCGTTACAGGCATCGCTCCGGCAGTCGTTACAGACGAGCGAGCATCATCACTGGTCAAACTTCACAATCCGTTGCCCCTGGACCCCGAGACCTGCCATCAAACCCTGCTGACCAAAGATCATCGCGTAGACATCGGCTTTAAGCGTCTCGGACGTCATAGACTTCGCCACGCCGGCATCTACTACCACGACACTCGGCCCCATGCCCACAGACAAACCCGTGCCGCTGCTGACCGAGCTGATAGCCGTATCCGTCATCAGGAACAACGCCTCGGAATAGGTCTGACCGCCAGCCTGCAGGCCATACGACAAGCCGCGCACCCTGTAGTACCCGGTGATCTTTCCGTCAGGACTGAACATCACGCCCTTGCCGCCTTGTGCACCCACAATGAAACCCGCCTTGACGATGCTGGGAAATACCAGAACCCCCTTTGCCCGGTATTGCAGTTCCTGAGCTCGAGGCGCGTTGGCGAACAGTTGCTGCAGTGCTTCGCGCGCTTGCGCGTCGAGCTCGGGATCTCCGCCATTCGCAACGGTGGGGTTTGTTGAGCAGCCCACCGCGAGAAGGAAAAGAGGAATCGCCAGGAGAAGCCGAAGGGTCTTTATCATGATCAATGCTCCGTTGTGAGTGACATCAGGAACTACCTAGTTCAAAAAAGCCTCATATCTCCTGCATGGAACAATGATGCGATTGCCGCCGCGCCAATGCTATTGGACCTTGGTCCCATAGCTCCACTCATTTACCCTGTAGTACTAATCGCAGTGCGAACAGCTTTGATAAAAAGTTCGTCATTGAAAGGCTTCCGCAGATATGCCGTTGCGCCGGCAAGCAGCGCCTGTTCGCGAACGCCGCTTTCGTCATGCGCGGTGATAAAGATCACGGGTATCCCGCTACCCGATATTCTCCTCTGCACTTCGAGTCCATTCGAACCCGGCATCTGGATGTCAAGCACGAGACATGCTGGACGATACGAAGGTATCGAGTCGAACATGAGAAGAAAGTCGTCGCCGGTTTTGAAAGTCTCCGACGCGAGTCCGGTAGAGCGCAATAATCGCTTGATGGCACGGCTCACCGATTCGTCGTCGTCCACTACGGCAACGAACGGCTTGACTTGGCTCATGGCGAATATCCCTCATGCAAACACCCTATGACCGAACGTGTTTTGAACGTTGATTCAAGTTAAGGCATTTGGAAGGCGCTTGATATTGGACCTTGGTCCCATACGAACTGGCGGGAGTGCAGCGGGTTGTTTGCGGGGCGCTGCCCGCTAAGGTCATGAAAGCGAAGTCTGGACAGAGAACGCAGGAACCTTGTCCGTGACCCTCACGAGCTCGACTAAGGACCGAGCCGCCATCTTTTCCATGACGCGGGCACGATGCACTTTTATGGTTTTTTCGGCAATGCCCAATTCGCAGGCCACCTGCTTGTTCATACGGCCTTTGATCAGCAATGTCAGAACCTGGCGCTCGCGCGGCGTGAGCATGGCCATCCGCGTGCGGATGGCGTCGAGTTCCATACGGCCTGACAGTTCGCATGATGACTGCTGAAGCGCAAGGTCTATCGCGCGCAAGAGATCCGTTTCTTGCACTGGCTTGGATAGGAAGTCAATCGCCCCAGCTCGCATGGCACGAACCGTCATTGCTATGTCGCCCTGTCCCGTCGAGAATATGATTGGCATCGTTTTTCCGGCGGTGTTCAATTCACGCTGCAGTTCAAGACCATTTATGTCTGGCAGTCCCACATCCAATACCAGACACGCCGGGCTCGGCATACGCACGTCCGCGCTCAGGAAAGCTTGCGCGGATCCGAAGCACTCGACAACGTGACCTGCGGCGCGAATAATGCGGCCGAGCGCCCTGCAGATCGATTCGTCATCATCGACCACGAAAACAGTGGGAAGGTAGGATGCACTCATGGCGCCACCCCTGAAAAGACGGTTCCAGACGGGATGCCGGCAGGCAACGTGAAGTAAAACGTAGCGCCTTGATCCTTGTTGTTTTCGGCCCAAATCCGGCCGCCGTGCTTTTCCACTATGGATCGGCTGATCGATAAACCAAGCCCTAGTCCATCTCTCTTGGACGTGAAGAACGGCATGAACATCCTGGAGACCGTATCGCTTGAAACTCCGGTTCCACAGTCTTGCACGGCAACATGTATGTCTCCCCCTCGACCAACTGAGCTTTTGATGATAACCACCCTTTCGGCGGCTGCACAGTTCTCCATCGCATCGAAAGCATTGATCAAGAGGTTGAGAAGAACCTGCTGCAGTTGAACCCTGTCGCCCTGAACAGGAGGCAACTCCGGTGCTGCAATCACCAGCATCCGGATACCGCGCACGATTGCGTCGCTGTGAACAAGTAAGGCCACGTCCTTGATCACGCCCGCCAGGCTGAGGGGCGCAGTTTCTATCTCGCCTTTCTTGACCAGCGTACGGATTTTCCTGATGACTTCACTCGCCCGATGCGTGTCCTGCACAAGATCACGGAGTATCTCGCGCACTTCAACGAGATTAGTCGGCTCCATTGTCATGAAGCGCTGTGCCGCCTGGGCATTGCTCAAGATTGCGGTAAGCGGCTGATTGAGCTCGTGCGCCAGAGACCCGGCAAGTTCGCCCAGCGTCGATACTCGCGTGAGGTGAGCCAGTTGTTGCCGATGACGTACCAGCTCGTTGCGTTCTGTCCGATCCATGATGATCGACAACGAATACGGTTGAGCGGGCGCAGGAACGTAATTGATGGATATTTCGACTGGAAATTGGGAGCCGTCCTTGCGGATGGCGACCGCCTCTCGCGACTTCATGTTGCCCGGAACATCAAGACCCAATGCAGAGAGTTCCGGGTGAGAAAAAGGATATGGAGGTTTTAGTCCAGCGCCCAATCTCGCTGCGTTTGACCCGACCAACTCTTCCACGGAGTAGCCAAAGAGTTCGCCAGCCGCATTGTTCGCAAACATCATTTGTCCGACTGGGTCAGTCACGATAACCGCCAGCGGAAGCGAGTCGAGCGCGCAACTGAATTGGTCATCTTGGTGTAACGATTCCGCTTCGATAACTCGCGGCGCACGCAACGTCGACGCTGGCGTGCCGATACAAGTTGGCGGATTCGCTTTTGATCGTGGCGGAAGATAACGTTGCGATTTGTGCCTTTGGAAACGCGCCCTCATAAACGATCGCTCCGCGACCCAGGACGTTCGAAAGCTGGCGGCTTCGCGTAAATTGGAGCGGCCTGATTGCATGTTGGTGATCGGCTCTTCCTGAATGCCGTCGCCATCAAATGCGAAGACATGGCTGTCAAGTGCCGGTCTCTGTGGAAGATTGTGTGTCGAGTCGGCAAATGTCGCTTTTTGCAGGATCCGCCTGATCGTCTCGAAGTTTAGTAGTACGATTAATAACGCCGCCATACACGCCGTGAAGACGATCATGTCCGTATCCCTCAGGAATTTTTTTGTCAGGCTACGTGCGACCCCGTACGTAGCCAGCGCTTGATTCCGGTCTCTCACGGACCGCTGTGTCCAGACTTTTTTAGCTTCTTATTCTGCAGTGCTTTCAACTAAGGGTAATGCTCGCTTAAATCTCTATGCACCGGACCGCGTATTCGCGGTCAGCGATAACTTCGTAAATGACAATTAATCCGCTTTCATACTTCTATTCTTAACTGGATCGTTCACCGGAAAGAGAAAGAGAACGAACCCCGCGTCAGGAATGGAGTAGATGTAACGAATGTTTACGCGAGATTAGACGCTGGAATTGTTTCCGGCAAGAAGATCATTGAAATAATTGAGACTGCCGCTACGGCAATATTTTCCGAACCCACCTCGCTCTTTATATGGGACCAAGGTCCAATAGCTAAGCGTGTCAGTTGAGCCTAATTTGAACTCCTGACCTTCTATGGCAATGAACCGGGTTTCCACTTACAGCAAGCCTCAAATTCGCTGATTAATAGCCAAGCCGTGAACCTGCGGTCGAGCACGCGCGGGTCAGCACCTCTCAGTAATTACAACCCAAGTCTCAACGGTGGGAGCCGGCATCCATGGCCAAGGCATTGAAGCATTGCTCGTCGAAGCTCACATCGATAGCACTTGCAATCTCAGTCGGTACTGCAGGGCTTTCTGCCAGCGTGCGAGCAGACGATCCCGGTTGGCCTCGTGAGCGAGATCACGACGGCGCTCATCTGGTCCTTTACCAGCCGCAGGTAGACAACTGGACGCAGTTCAAACAGGTTAGCGGCCGCATGGCGATTTCGATCACGCCTAAAGGCGGCAAACAACAAGTCGGTGTGGTCACCTTCCAGATGAACACAGACACTGACATGGACAGCCGCACCGTCCTGCTTACTGCCCCCTCGATCACGGAGACATCGTTCCCCGGAACCGATACGGCGACGGCCAAGAAGCTCGACCACCTCGTGCGCACATTTCTCAATCCCTCCGCGACCGAGACCATTTCAGTTGATCGCCTGGTCGCCAGTGTCGATCAAAAAAATGAAACGCCGGGAATCCAGGTCAAGAACGATCCCCCCGTCATTTATGTGAGCCTGGGGTCCGCGATTCTTTTGTTTGTCGATGGTGATCCCGTGCTTGCGCCAGTGCAGAACGTGGATATGCAAGCCGTAGTGAACGCGAACTGGCCGCTCTTCCTCGATCCGGCAACCCGGCAGTATTACCTTTTCAACGGGCAACGGTGGGTGGTGTCCGCCGACCTGAAAGGCGGCTGGAAAGAGGCGCCGGCACTGCCGCCCAAAATGGCGAAGATTCCATCGGACCCTCAATGGGCTTCGTTAAAGCTCTACCTGGGCGCAACATCGGCGAAGTCCGGGCGAAGCCCTGCGGTTTTCTACAGCAATGTTCCTGCGGAGCTGATCGCATTCAGCGGCAAACCAGCCTTTGCCGCAATTCGCGGAACCAAGCTCAACTACGCAACCAACACGGACAGCATCCTGTTCCTCTATTCACCGACTGGCGCCTATTACTACCTGAGCGGCGGCCGCTGGTTTTCGGCACCGGGACCAACAGGTCCGTGGACTTATGCGACAGACCAGTTGCCCGAGGACTTCGCCAAAATTCCACCGGACAGTGCCGCTGGAAAGGTATTGAGTTCGGTTCCCGGAACGCCAGAAGCCAGGGATGCGGTCCTGCTGGCCCAGATCCCCACTACGGTCGAGATCAACCCTATGGCCGCCGCTGCCCAGGTAAAGGTCGCGTATAGCGGCGAGCCTGCCTTCACGCCGATCCCCGGCACCACCATGTCCTACGCGTCCAATACGCCGGCAAAAGTGATCAAGGTTGAGCAACGCTACTACCTTTGCACGCAAGGCGTGTGGTTCGACTCCGCATTACCAGGTGGTCCATGGACCACCACGGTAGTCGTGCCGAGGGTGATCTATACCATTCCACCGAGTTCACCGGTCTATAACGTCGTGTATGTGACGCAGACGGTCACGCCGGCGGGGACAGTCCAGGCAAGTTATACCGCAGGGTACCTGGGTGTGTTCATCGCAGGCGCGGCGCTGGGTGCGATCGTCGCACAAGGCAACGGGTATTACTATCCGCCCTATGTCGTGGTGGGCCGGGGACCTTATCCTGTTTATTACCCTCGTCCGATGCCATACGGGTACAACACTTATAACCCCTACACCGGCGCAGCCGGGATGCGCGGTGGCGCGTACGGGCCAAACGGAAGCGCTCAGTGGGGTTCTTCATACAATCCCTATACGGGCACCTATGCGCGCGGCGCAACAGCGTCCGGTTGGAACGGCACCGCTTCTGTAGGGCAGGCCTATAACCCGAGAACCGGCACCTACGCCGCCGCCCAACAGCACTCAAACGCTTACGGTCAATGGGGGAGTTCGGTTGTCACGAACGGCAATAAGTGGGCGTCAGCACAGCATTCGACGACCGCGAACGGCACAGTAGGCAGCTTTCAGAACTCGGCGGGCGGAAAGGCTGTGGCCGGCGCGGGGTATAACCACAGCGCTGCGGCAGGCAAGACCGCAAACGGCAACATGTACGCGAGCAAGGATGGCAACGTGTACAAGAACACGGGCGGCAGTTGGCAGAAATACGATAACGGCTCGTGGTCGAACGTCAACAAGCCGGCGACATCTTCCTCGTCGAGCCAGCAAAGCCTGCAATCAGCGCAGCAACAGCGATCCACGGGAACAGCGCCCGGCGGGACTACACCATCTGCCCGATCCTCAAACACCGCGCCGGGCAATCAGGCAAACTGACGTTGCCCGCGAATTTCGGATCCCTTAACTGAGTGAGATTATGCCACCCGTTGGTTCTGGGCAGCGTACCAGTCCCGCTCGAACTGCATCGGACTGACGTAGCCCAACGTCGAGTGCAAGC
>NZ_JBSIPA010000141.1:0-13627 GCF_053574605.1 Caballeronia sp. M23-90
AAGAAGGCGGCCGACACGGTCAAGGCAAGCATGATGGCCGGCTCCTTCGTGATCTTCAAAGGGCCGATCAAGGACAACAAGGGCGGGGTCGCTATAGCCGCCGGCACGAGTCATCCGCAAACGGACTGGTCGGGGCGGGCGTGCGGTAAAACTTTGTCGGCTCGACAAAGCCGTTTTCACGGCTCGTGAGATCTACCGACGATGCAGATTCCCGCCAGTGGCGCGCTCATTGTTATGACATGGTGAATGTCGCGTAGGCTTTTGCACTTCCGGGGACCATTGTTCCCGTTCGAACGTAACGGCCCACCAGCGGGATGCTATAGGCGCCCGATACCGACAGCGGCACGATGACAAACTGATTTGCCGCGCCCGGTACGGCTGAGTCGGGACCGAATGCGATCGGGACGCCGCCGTTCACGATCTGGTAGCCGACTCCCGACGCCGTGGAGTCGTGTCCCAGCGACAGCGTGGTTGACGTGTTGTTGGGCTGGGATGCGTCGGTGATGGTCATGGCGACTTTGACGCCGGCCGCGCAATTGAGTCCCATGTTGAACGTGGTGTCGCCATAAGTGGAATTTACCGTGGGCAGATCACGCGTGTGGGCGCGCGGCATGTCGACGTTTATCGACGGCGTGGTGACAGTGCAGGTTTGCACACCGACCTCGAACGGCGTGAACTGGATGGTGGCGACCAGTAGCTGATCGAGCGTGAACGTTGCGGAAGTTGTTGCGGCAACCGTACCTGAGCTTGGACCGACTCCGGTGGGCTGCGTACGGACTATTTCAACGCCATAGTATGAGTTGCTGTAATTCCATGAACCCACCCAGTTGCCCGTAATTCCAGGCCCGAAATAACTTCCGCGATTCCCGTTGTTGCCTTCGTAAAAACGTATGCCGATCCCATCGATATTGGTAGCGTAAGTAAAAACGTTATTAGTCGACGATATCAGCGTAGAGCCGGTGACAGACTTCAGATAAATGCCAGGGGCCGCGCACCATGCGTAAAGGCCGCTGACGGGTATGGTCGGGACTTCGCCTTTGTAAAGCACGGTGCCGACCGGGACATCTCGCGAAAGGCTCTGCGGTGGAATGGTGATCGTATAAACGTGGGCAGTTTGAGGATCCGCGAAGGAGCAGGATGCGTCCGCATCCAAGCTGGCAGCGCCCAACCCCAGCAGGCATGCCGCACTGGCGAGGACCTTGCAGATTTTGTTCCGTGGATGCATTGAACGCGTTTCTTTGAATGATTGAGTGCTTATTAACGTTACGCACTATCTGCGTGGTCTTCGCAACTGAGTATATATTTTCATATAATCGCTGCCATTAGATACACCAGGTGCCAGTTTTAGAGGTGGAAGTGAAATTGTATTCCGGTGTAGCCGCATCGTCGGCGAAAATTTTAATTCGCTAGACGACAATTATGCATTGCTCCGCGGTATCGGAATTTTTATTTGTTTTTATAAAGAAGTTAATGGTTATTTTGATTATGGCTGATGCCGAACCATGATCACGGTCTGTAATCGGAATTGGCGTTGAACAGTGGCTGGTCTGCAGTCCATGCGCGAGCACTGCGCACGTAGATTCGTTGCGCGGACGTCCCGTCCGGAGAAATCAACACGCGCACATCACCATCGTCCGCCGCCACGGGCAGAATCCATCGCCAAACCCCGTATAATCGACAATCCCAATCTGGCTCCCGGCGCCGCGCACAAGCTACGAACGCGCGTCGCCACCGCACACAAAAGCAGACCCGCACGCCATGAAAGCCGCCGACATCCGCGAGAAATTCCTCAAGTTCTTTGAATCGAAGGGCCACACGATCGTCCGCTCGTCGAGCCTCGTGCCCGGCAACGATCCCACGCTGTTGTTCACGAACTCCGGCATGGTCCAGTTCAAGGACGTGTTCCTCGGCACCGAATCGCGCCCGTATTCACGCGCGACCACGTCCCAGCGCAGCGTACGCGCAGGCGGCAAGCACAACGACCTCGAAAACGTCGGCTATACGGCCCGTCATCACACGTTCTTCGAGATGCTCGGCAACTTCTCGTTTGGCGACTATTTCAAGCGCGATGCCATCCACTATTGCTGGGAACTGCTGACGAAAGTCTACGGCTTGCCGCCGGAAAAGCTCACCGTCACGGTCTACCAGGAAGACGACGAAGCGTTCGCCATCTGGGAAAACGAAATCGGCGTGCCGAAGGAGCGGATCATCCGTATCGGTGACAACAAGGGTGCGCGCTACGCATCGGATAATTTCTGGACCATGGGCGATACCGGCCCCTGCGGCCCTTGTTCTGAAGTGTTCTACGACCACGGCCCGGAAGTGTGGGGCGGCCCGCCGGGATCTGCGGAAGAGGACGGCGACCGCTTCATAGAGATCTGGAATCTCGTGTTCATGCAGTTCAATCGTGATGCCCAGGGCAACATGACGAAGCTGCCGAAGCAGAGCGTCGATACCGGCATGGGCCTCGAACGCCTTGCCGCCGTGCTCCAGCATGTGCACAGCAACTACGAGATCGACCTGTTCCAGGCGCTCATCAAGGCTGCATCCCGCGAAACCGGTACGCCGGACCTCACGAACAATTCGCTGAAGGTGATCGCCGACCATATTCGCGCGTGTTCGTTCTTGATCGTCGATGGCGTGATCCCCGGCAACGAAGGCCGCGGTTATGTGCTGCGCCGTATCGTGCGCCGCGCGATCCGCCACGGCTACAAGCTCGGCCGCAAGGGCGCGTTTTTCCACAAGCTCGTGGCAGATCTGGTCGAGGAAATGGGCGCGGCTTACCCGGAACTGAAAGAAGCGCAGACGCGCGTCACGAACGTGCTGAAACAGGAAGAGGAACGGTTCTTCGAAACCATCGAACACGGCATGGCGATGCTCGAAACAGCACTCGCCGAACTCGATGCCAAAGGCTCGAAGCAACTCGACGGCGAGCTCGCGTTCAAGCTGCACGACACGTTCGGCTTCCCACTGGACCTGACGGCGGACGTATGCCGCGAACGCGGCATCACGGTCGACGAAACCGCGTTCGACGAAGCCATGGCCCGTCAACGCGAACAGGCCCGTTCGGCCGGCAAGTTCAAGTCGGCGCAAGGTCTGGAATATGCGGGCGAGAAGACCACGTTCCATGGCTACGAGAACGAGTTCTTCGATGACGCGAAGATCGTCGCAATCTACTTGGACGGGGCATCGGTTAAAGAAGCACACGCCGGCCAGCAAGCCATCGTCGTGCTGGATCACACGCCGTTCTACGCGGAATCGGGCGGTCAGGCCGGCGACCAGGGCGTGCTCGCTAACGCCGCGGTGCGCTTCGCCGTCGCCGATACGTTGAAAGTGCAATCGGACGTGGTCGGTCATCACGGTTCGGTCGAGCAAGGCACGCTGAAAGTGGGCGACGTGGTGAAGGCCGAGATCGACACGACCCGCCGTCTGCGCACAGCGCGCAATCACTCGGCGACGCACTTGATGCACCGGGCGTTGCGCGAAGTGCTTGGCGGTCACGTGCAGCAAAAGGGTTCGCTGGTCGATCCCGACAAGACCCGATTCGACTTCGCACACAACGCCCCCATGACCGACGAGCAGATTCGTCGCGTGGAAGAAATCGTGAACGCGGAAGTGCTGGCGAACGCGCCGGGCATCGTGCGTGTCATGCCCTACGACGAAGCGGTGAAGGGCGGCGCAATGGCGCTCTTCGGCGAGAAATATGGCGACGTGGTGCGTGTGCTGGATCTCGGCTTTTCGCGTGAGTTGTGCGGCGGTACCCACGTGAATCGCACGGGCGATATCGGCCTGTTCAAGATCGTGATGGAAGGCGGCGTGGCAGCCGGCATTCGCCGCGTGGAAGCCATTACCGGCGACAACGCTGTGCGTTTCGTGCAGGACCTCGATGCGCGGATCAACGCGGCATCGGCGGTATTGAAGGCGCAGCCGTCGGAGCTGACCCAGCGCATCATGCAGGTTCAGGAGCACGTGAAGTCGCTGGAAAAGGAACTCGGCGCGCTGAAGTCCAAGCTGGCATCGAGCCAGGGCGACGAACTGGTGTCGCAGGCAGTCGAGATCGGCGGCGTACATGTCCTGGCTGCGCAGTTGCCGGGCGCGGACGGCAAGACATTGCGCGAAACCGTCGATAAATTGAAGGACAAGCTGAAGAACGCGGCGATAGTCCTGGCTGCCGTCGATGGCAACAAGGTCAGCCTGATTGCAGGCGTGACGGCGGAGGCATCGAAGAAAGTGAAAGCGGGCGATCTCGTGAACTTCGTCGCACAGCAAGTGGGTGGCAAGGGCGGCGGGCGGCCGGATATGGCGCAGGCTGGCGGCACCGAGCCGCAGAACTTGGCAGCAGCGCTCGCCGGTGTCAACGAGTGGGTGAAGGGGAAGCTCTAAAGCTGTCTCTGAACCAGGGTCAAAAGCCCGTCGTGTAATCAACACGACGGGCTTTTTCCATTCGGGGCGAACTATTGCAAGCCGATCGACAGGTACGGACCTTGCGGTTCTTCGGCTAGCGCGGACACGAAGTCCCGCGCATCGACTACAAAAAGGAACACGTTCATGAACAAGAAATTTGTCTCGCTCGCACTCGCATCCTCAATGCTTTTCACCACCGGCGCGGTCTATGCGAAGGGCTGTCTCGAAGGCGCGGCGGTCGGCGGCGTGGCCGGCCACGTAGCGGGTAAGCACGGCGTGGTGGGCGCGGCAGGCGGCTGTGCGATCGGCCATCACGAGGCTAACAAGAAGGACAAGCAAGCCGCGGCAGCGAGCCAACCCGCCGCGAAGTAATCAGATTAATCTGTAGAAGGGCAATGAGGTCCGCGGCATCGTCTTATTGACGTCTCCGCGGATTCGGACATGAACCGCTAAAATGACGGCCACGTCCATATTGCCCTGGCTCCAGACCGCATGCAACATTTTGCCTCCGATAACTACGCCGGTATTTGCCCCGAAGCGCTAGCAGCGCTGATCGATGCCAACAATAGCGGCCACGAGCCCGCTTACGGCGACGATTCCTGGACGCAAGGCGTCTGCGATCGCATCCGCGATCTTTTCCAGACGGACTGCGAAGTCTTTTTCGTGTTCAACGGCACGGCAGCCAATTCACTGGCGCTCGCGTCGCTCTGCCAGTCCTACCATTCGGTGATTTGCCACGAACTCGCGCACATCGAAACCGATGAATGCGGCGGCCCTGAATTTTTCTCCGGCGGCTCGAAACTGCTGACCGCGCCGGGTATTGATGGAAAGCTGACGCCGGATGCCATCGAAGCAATCGTCACGCGCCGCGCCGATATCCACTACCCGAAGCCCAAGGTCGTCACGCTCACGCAGTCCACCGAAGTGGGCACCGTGTATAGCGTCGAGGAGATCCGTGCGATCGCGGCGATTGCCAAGCGCCGGCATCTGAAAGTGCATATGGACGGCGCGCGTTTTGCGAATGCGGTGGCGTCGCTGAACGTGCACCCGTCGGAAATCACGTGGCGCGCGGGCGTAGACGTGCTGTGTTTCGGCGGCACGAAAAACGGCTTGCCGGTCGGCGAGGCGGTGATTTTCTTCGATAAGGCCCTGGCCGTCGATTTTGCCTACAGGCTCAAGCAGGCGGGGCAACTGGCATCGAAGATGCGATTTATTTCGGCGCCGTGGCTCGGCCTTCTGAACAACGATGTCTGGCTGCGCAACGCCCGCCATGCCAATTCAATGGCGCAGTTGATGGCCGACCGGCTTGCGGATATAGAAGACGTCAAGGTGATGTTCAAGCCGCAGTCCAACGCCGTGTTCGCCGAACTGCCGCCACATGTGGCGCAGGCGCTGCGCAACAAGGGCTGGAAGTTCTATCAGTTCATCGGCTCGGGTGGCTGCAGGCTGATGTGCGCGTGGGACACCCTGCCGGAAACGGTGGAACAGTTCACCGCTGAAATCCGCGCGCTTTGCGCCGCGCGTTGAACGCTCGACTTCCCGGAATTTGACCATGATCGAATACCATTTCTGTCCGCGCGATGCGAATAAGCTGGTCGAACGTGCCGATGCCGCCCACGAAGGCGGCCGCGTGCGGCTGGCGTGCCCGGACCCGGAATGCGGTTTCGTTCACTGGAACAATCCGCTGCCGGTGGTTGCGGCCATCGTGGAGTACGAGGGCAAGATCCTGCTCGCGCGCAATGCGGCATGGCCTGAAGGCATGTTCGCGCTGATCACGGGTTTTCTCGAAAACGGTGAGACGCCGGAGGAAGGGATTGCGAGAGAAGTGCTGGAGGAGACGGCGCTCGTCGCGCAATCGGTGGAGCTGGTCGGCGTGTACGAATTCATCCGCAAGAATGAGCTGATCATTGCGTACCACGTGAAGGCGAACGGGACGATCGCGTTATCGCCGGAATTGCTCGAATACCGGCTGGTCGAGCCGGCGAAGCTCAGACCGTGGCGCGCGGGAACGGGACACGCAGTGGCGGAGTGGATGCGCCGTCGCGGGCTCGTGGTCGAGTATGTGGACCGGCCGGGACAATAGTCCTGCGAGCGGTGCCGCCAAGGATCGTGACATTTTGTGCCATCGACGGACTCGATTGACGGCGTCTCCCGGCACTCCTAACATGCCTGACGCAGACTAAAAACGGGGACACGTCATGGCTTTCATCTTTTATCTCACGCACATTCATCTCGGCTTCGATGCGCTTGCGTCACTCGACGGCGAATGCGCGCGCACCGGCATCAGGCGGCCGCTGATCATCACGGACAAGGGCGTGCTCGCCGCCGGCCTCGTCTCGCAGACCGTCCAGGCAATGACGCTCGACGCCGGCGCGGTTCCCATCTTCGACGAAACCCCGTCGAATCCGACCGAAGCCATGGTGATGAAAGCCGCCGCGCTCTACAAGAGTGAGAAATGCGATGGCCTGATCGCGGTGGGCGGCGGATCGGCTATCGACCTGGCGAAGGGCGTGGCGATCGCCGCGACGCATCCTGGCACGCTGACCGAATACGCGACCATCGAAGGTGGCAGCAACAAGATCACGGCGGACGCCGCGCCGCTGATCGCGGTGCCGACCACGTCGGGCACCGGCAGCGAAGTGGCGCGCGGCGCAATCATCATTCTCGACGACGGCCGCAAGCTCGGCTTCCATTCGTGGCATCTGCTGCCGAAATCGGCGATCTGCGATCCATCGCTGACGCTTGGACTTCCGCCCATGCTGACCGCGGCGACCGGCATGGACGCGATCGCGCATTGCATCGAAACGTTTCTTGCCTCCGCGTTCAATCCTCCCGCCGACGGCATTGCGCTCGACGGGCTGGAACGCGCGTGGGCAAATATTGAAAAGGCGACGCACGACGGGCAGGATCGAAATGCGCGCCTGAACATGATGAGCGCATCCATGCAAGGCGCGATGGCGTTCCAGAAGGGCCTGGGATGCGTGCATTCGCTCTCGCATCCAATGGGCGGACTGGTCGTGAACGGGCGCACCGGCTTGCATCACGGCACGCTGAACGCGGTGGTCCTGCCGGCCGTGCTGCGCTTTAACGAAAGCGCGCCGAGCGTGGTTGCCGAGAACCGCTTCGCACGCATGCGCCGCGTGATGAACCTCCCCGCCAACGCAGATATCGCTCAGGCCGTTCACGACATGACGGAGCGTCTTGGCTTGCCGACGCGCCTGTCGCAAATGGGCGTGGAAGAAGGCATGTTCGACAAGATCATCAAGGGCGCGCTTGCTGATCATTGCCACAAGACGAATCCGCGCGAGGCGAGTGCGGAGGATTATCGGCGCATGTTGCAGGAGTCGTTCTGATTCATGACGCGACCTGTACCCACGAAGCGCGCGGATTATCCGCATTTTCTTTCGATCAACACGCGCTGGTCCGACAACGACATGTACGGCCACGTGAACAACGTGGTGTATTACAGCTACTTCGATACGGTGGTGAACGAGTATCTGATTCGCGAAGGCGCGCTCGATCTGGAGGCCGGCAAGACCATCGGCCTCGTGGTCGAGACGCATTGCAGCTACTTCGCGTCACTGGCGTTTCCTGATCGCATCGATGCCGGTTTGCGCGTCACGCGGCTCGGTTCAACGAGCGTGCGGTATGAAGTCGGCATCTTCAGCGCCGGGTCGGAGCAGCCGGCCGCGCAAGGGCATTTCGTGCACGTCTACGTGGATCGCGATACCCGCCGTCCGGTGCCATTGCCCGAAGCGCTCGTGGCGGCGCTCAAGCCGCTCGTGAACGGGTAGGAGCGCGCCGCGTGAACACGTTCATTCAGTGGTTCGCGATCAACCTTCTGAATGGAGTGAGCGTCGGGTTGTTGTTGTTCATGCTGTCGGCGGGACTCACGCTCATCTTCAGCATGATGGGCGTGCTCAACTTCGCTCACGCGAGCTTCTACATGCTCGGCGCGTATGTTGGTTACGCACTCGCGGCAAGATTTGGCTTCTGGTTTGCGTTGCTTCTTTCGCCGTTGGTTGTCGGTGCGCTCGGCGCCTTGTTCGAGCGCTTCCTGCTGCGGCGAATCCAAACGCGCGGCGCGCTCGCCGAGTTGTTGCTGACATTCGGCGCGGCGTATCTGATTGCTGAAGCCGTCAAGCTCGTCTGGGGCCTCGCACCGTTCAACGCTGTTGTTCCTCCATCCCTGGATGGCCCCCTCTTCACGCTCTTCGGCGCAGCGTTCCCGCGTTATCGGGCGTTCATGATGTTCGTGTCCTTCGCGATGCTCGTAGCGTTGTATGTGGTGCTGCGGGTATCGCGGATAGGACTTGTCGTGCGGGCCGCGATCACGCATGCGTCGACGGTCGAGACGCTCGGGCATGACGTGCCGCGCGTTTTCACACTTGTGTTTGCCGCAGGCACGGCGCTCGCCGCGCTCGCCGGCGTGATCGGTGCGCCGTTGTTCGTGATCGAACCTTCAATGGCCGAGAACATCGGGCCGATCGTGTTTGTAGTCGTTGTCGTCGGCGGCCTTGGATCGATCGGCGGGGCGCTCGTGGCATCGATTTTGATCGGTTGCGTGCAGACGTTTGCTGTTGGAACGAACATGTCGCTCGGCGGTGTCGCAAACTTCTTAGGCGCCACGCTGCCGGCTGCATGGGCCGCGTTGAGCGTCGCGCAGATCGCGCCTTTGTTGCCGTACGTATTGCTCGTCGCCATGCTCGCATTGCGGCCACGCGGACTCTTCGGACAGCGCGGCGATGACGATGCTTGAGCTCAGACGTGTAACGCCGTGGTTGTTGCTTGTGGCCGGTCTCGCGTTGCCGCCTGTGTTCAGCTCGCAAAGCTGGCTGCTTGCGTACCTCGCTCAAACGGCGACCCTGATCGTGTTTGCACTGTCATTCAATCTGCTGCTCGGCGAGACGGGATTGCTGTCGTTTGGTCACGCCATATATGCCGGCCTCGGCGCATTCGCCACCGCGCAAATCTTCAATCGATACCCCTTGCCACTGCCGCTATTACCTTTGATAAGCGGCCTTGCAGCGGCGCTTGTCGGTATCGTGTCCGGCTTCTTCTCCACGCGCCGCGCGGGCACCACGTTCGCGATGATCACGCTGGGTATCGGTGAACTGGTTGCGGCGGCCGTGTGGCTCGTGCCGGACTGGTTCGGCGGCGAGAGCGGGGTTTCCATCGATCGTGCAAGCGGACCGGCAATTTTGGGGCTGAGCTTTGGGCCTGCGATTCAGGCTTATGCGTTGATCGCCGTCTGGTGCGTGCTCGCATGCCTCGCAATGTTCGTGTTTTCGCGCACTCCGTTCGTACGCGTGGCGAATGCTGTCCGCGATAACCCCGTGCGCGCCGCGGCCATCGGTTTCGATCCACGGCGCGTGCGCTTCGTCATGGTGATCGTGGCCGCGTTTTTTGCAGGCGTGGCAGGCGGTCTGGGGCTGATCAACGTGGAACTGGCATCGGCGGAAGGGGTGGGGCTGCCGCGCTCGGCAAGCGTGCTGATTGCTGTCGTTATTGGCGGCACGGGGATGTTTTTCGGGCCGGTGCTGGGAGCCGTCTTGCTCACGTTTTTCAGCGTGGCTGTGGCAAGCGTGTCCCCTGCATGGGTGGCATATCTCGGGCTGTTTTTTGTGTGGACCGTGGTGGCGGCGCCGACGGGTCTGGCGGGCTTGATGACAGGAAGATCACGGAATCATCCTGCTCTCGCTTTATGTGCTTCAGTTGCCTGGCTCATGGCTATTGTCACCGCGACCGAACTCGCCTACGCACTTCAGTTCGATACCCACGGCGATGGCCTCGCGCACGTCGCAGGCTTGCGCCTCGATGGTCACAGTGTCGGTCCCTGGGGCTTCGCGTTATTCAGCGCCATGGTCGCGTTGCTGCTCACAAGAAAATCCCGGAACGCACAGTGACTACCGCGCTCGAACTGAGGCAAATCACAAAGCGTTTCGGTGCCACCGAAATTCTCCGAGGCGTGGATCTCACCGTTCGCCAGGGCGAACGTCATGCGTTGATCGGTCCGAACGGCGCGGGTAAATCGACGTTGTTCGATATCATCGCAGGGCGCACATTGCCCTCGAGCGGCCATGTGATGCTGAACGGCACGGATGTGACGGGATTACCGGCTCACCGGTTGGGACGCAAGGGCCTCGCGCGCAGCTTCCAGACTTCAAGCGTATTCACCGGCCTGAGCGTATGGGACAATATTCGATGTGCAGTGCTTGGTTCTCACGCGTCGTGGTCGGCGAGATGGTTCGGATCGAACGTGATTGATCGCGAGACTCAACGTGTTATCGAAGCGATTGGTTTGACCGAGCGCAGCAGCGAGCCGGCCTCGAATCTTGGCTATGCAGCGTTGCGCGCGCTCGATCTCGGCCTGGCGCTGGCATCGGATGCATCGACCTTACTTCTCGACGAACCCACCGCGGGCATGAACCGTTTGGAAGCGGCGCAGGCCCTTTCATTGATCCGCGAGACCACGAAGGGCAAGACCTTGCTGATCGTCGAGCATGATATGGAAGCTGTGTTCGCACTTGCCGATCGTATTTCGGTGCTCGTGCAAGGCCGCGTGATCGCGACCGGAACGCCCGATGAAATCGCCGCAGACCCGGGCGTTCGTTCCGCATATCTCGGTGACGAACCATGACCGCGTTGCTGGAAATCGACGAACTCAACGCGTGGTACGGTTCAAGTCATGTGCTGCATGGCGTAAGCTTGCGCATCGGCGAAGGCGAGGTCGTCGTGCTCGCGGGGCGCAACGGGTCGGGACGTTCGACGCTTGCAAAAGCGCTGATGGGTCTCGTGCATGCGGAGGGCGCGGCGAATTTCCGCGGGGTATCGCTGATAGGGAAGCGGCCTTACGCAATCGCGCGGATGGGCATGGGTTATGTACCCGAACAACGCGATATATTTCCGACATTGAGCGTCCGCGAGAATTTGTTGCTCGGCATGAAGCGCGGTGGATCGCATTTTGGCGTGGCCGAAGCCGAACGAATTTTCCCGATACTGCACGAACGCAAGGCTGTGAAAGCCGGCCTGCTCTCCGGCGGCGAGCAACAGATGCTCGCGCTCGCCCGTACCTTGATGGGCGATCCGTCGCTTGTCATTATCGATGAACCCACGGAAGGCCTCGCGCCGCAAATCGTGAAACAGGTCGCAGCCTGTCTGAAGAGCTTGCAAACTCGCGGTGTGGCGATCCTGCTGATCGAACAGCGCATGACGATGGCACGTGAACTGGCAACCCGCGTCGCGGTGATGGGACACGGCAAGATCGTCTTCGATGACACCCCCGACGCGCTCGCCGCGAACGAGCGCATCACGCGCGAATGGCTTTCTGTCGGCGTTTGAAGAATCAGGAAGCCTTGCTGTCGCGCTCCGCGATCCACTCGTGCTTCGGATCGTTCTTGAAGTGCCAGGTGCGTTTGTCGCCGGCCATCACGTTCAAATAATAGTTATCGTAACCATACGGCACCACGACCGGATGATAACCACGCGGCACCATGACCACGTCGTGATCTTCCACGGCCATGGTTTCGTCGAGATCGCGCTCGTCGGTATAGACGCGCTGAAAGGCAAACCCCTGCGGCGGATTCAGCCGATGGTAGTAAGTCTCTTCAAGCGAACTCTCCACCGGCACGTTGTCCTTGTCATGCTTGTGCGGCGGATAGCTCGATGCATGTCCGCCCGGCGTCTTCACCTCGACCACAAGCAGACCTTCTGCGGGTTCGGTTTGCGGAAGAATGTCGCACACGTACCGCGTATTCGCGCCTTTGCCGCGCGTCGAGCGTTTCATCTGCGAAGGCTCGATAAGCCGCGGCGGATATTTTCCCGTAGCGGGCGCGCTCGCCACGCCGATCTCGGCATCGCGATCCGCACGCACAATGGCGGCGAGTTTCGGCGGCAAATACACGGCGTAGGGCGCGGTGTCCTCGAACACGCTGTCACGTGAACCAATCTTCTCCCACTTGTGTTCGCCAGCTTCAATGCTCACCGTTCCAGACAACACGACGATACAGACCTCGCGCTTTGCCTCATGCACATGGACGATATCGCCGGTTTCCAGCCGATAAGCGGCGAACCCCACATGCTTCCATAACGCAGTTTCCGGTGTGACACGCGCGATGGTCTGACCTTCGCGCGATGCCTTGACGAGCAGACTCATGCTGCCTCCTGAAGTTGTTGATCAACGAGCGCACGTAGCGTCTTGTAGCCTTTCTCGGCGTACGTATAGCTCGTTGCTATGACCGGGTCCTGTTCGGCTTCGACCACGAGCCAGCCGCCATACCCGTGCCGTTTCAATCGCGCGATGATCGACGGGAAATCGACGGCACCATCGCCGGGCACGGTGAACGCGCCGTTGATGACCGAGTCGAGGAAACTCCAGTTGCGATTGCGCGCGAGCTTGATGATTTCCGGCCGCACGTCCTTGCAATGTACGTGACAAACGCGGCCGATGTGTTTGTCGAGCATGACAATCGGATCGCCGCCCGCAAACGTGATATGTCCTGCATCAAACAGCAGGCCGACGGAATCGTTGGTCAGGCTCATCAGCCGGTCCACGTCAGCGGGCGTCTCCACGTACGCGCCCATATGATGGTGGTAAGCAACACGAACACCTTTGGACAAGGTGTATTCGGCGAATGTGTTGAGGCGTTTGGCGTATTCGTTCCAGCGGTCATCGGAGAAAAAACGCGGGCGTTGATAGAGCGGTCGCGGCAAACCCTGGATCGAGTCCGCCACTTCGCCGTAGACCATCACCGTTGCGCCGTTTTTCGCAAGCAGGTCGAGATGCGGGCCTGCGGCTGCGATCTCTTCTTCCGCGCTGCGCTCCGCAAGGCGACCGGAATACCAGCCGGAGACGAGCGCCAGATCGTACTCGGCCAACAGCTTTTTCAACGCTTCCGGTTCACGCGGAAACTTGTTGCCAAGCTCGAAGCCTTCATAGCCGATCTTCTTTCCTTCGGTCAACGCAACGCTCAACGGCGTCTCGCCGCCCAGCGAGGGAAGGTCGTCGTTCATCCACGAAAGCGGATTGATACCGATCCGTACATCGAAGGTGCTCATCTGTTATTCCTTCGTGCGCTTCGAACGCGCCGTGAGTTTGTGTTCGTAGTCCGCGCGCGCCGAGCGCACCGCTTCACGCGATGACACTTCAGGCACCGCGACTTCCCACCACCAGCCGCCTTCTTCAGTCGGGCGCGCCGGGTCGGTGTCGATGCTGACCAGATAC
>NZ_JBSIPA010000142.1:0-13581 GCF_053574605.1 Caballeronia sp. M23-90
TGGGTGTTTTGCTCGCCGCCGGGAGCGGGGCGCTGGGGGCGAGCAAAACACCCTCATTGGCATCGGGCCATTGCTTGGCGTGATTGCGCCACGCATAGATGGCGTCCTCGAAATTCCCCACAATAGCGAACCCCAAAGCCGTCAACCGCGCAGGCACCCAATCGATAAAGAAAAACGCCCGCTGCGCAAACGTAGAAAACGCCGGCGTGCGTTCATCCGTCGGCCGGACCCACGACCTCGCCAGATATTCAGCGATCCGATAGAACACCGCACCCGCCGGCCCGATAGGAATCAGAAACCAGAAGAACACGCCGAACACGTGCCGGTGCGACGCCACTACGGCATGAACCAGCGTATGCCGGACGATCTCGCTCACGGGCATATCGAGTGTATCGATACCGGTCCACTCGTTGAGAATTTCGCGGGCGCGCGGAACATCGTCGTTGTTCAACGCGAGATGGATATCGGTGAAATAGTGGCTGAACTGCCGGAACCCGAGCGTGAAATACACGATCACCACGTTCCAGAGGAACGCGAGCGCGAAGTTGATGTGATAAAGGACGTAATAGACCAGCCCGACGGCCAACGTCCACGGCACTACGACAATCAGCCACGCGAGCACGCCATGCCGCGGCTTGCCGGCATCGAAGCCATGAGCCGCGGATTCCGCATGGTACTGAAGCAACGCCGATATAGGATTCTGCGGCGAAAGCGCGCGCAACTGCTCAATGATAAGAGCCAGCAATACAGAGAAAAAAGTCATGCGATGCGCCGGGACATTCGAGTTTTACGAATTTCGTGTAAAGATATCACAGCGCCGATGCAGCCAGAGGGACACATCGGCTGAAGCGCTATTCGGGTGCCGACACATTACGCGTCACGCGGCGAGGAAGCGATAGAAATTACGTAACATACCCGCCGTTGCACCCCAGATGAAATACGGAGCCGCATTCTCGGCGGGTGTGAACGGCATCGCAAAAAAACGACGTTCGCCGCCTTCCCATCGAAACACGCGGACTTGATGATTGGCTGGGTTCATGAGGAACGCGAGCGGGACTTCGAAGATATCGGCGACTTCGAGTGTATCGGCGTGAAGTTCGATCGGCGGATGGACCAATGCGACGACCGGCGTGACGCGAAATCCGGTACCGGTCAGATAGTCGGGCAGTTCGCCCAGCACTTCCACATGCACGGCCTCGAGCCCCACTTCCTCTTGCGCTTCGCGAAGCGCGGTCGCGGCGGCATCGGCGTCTTCGGGTTCCTGGCGTCCGCCCGGGAAGCTGATTTGCCCGGCATGGTTCGTCAGGTGATCGGCACGCTGCGTGAGCAGCACGGTCAGGCCGCCTTCGCGCACGACAAGCGCAATGAGCACCGACGCCACCCTCGGATCGCCCCCGAGCGCCTTGACCTTGTCATCGCGTGCGTCCGGCGTCCAGTCGAGCGTCTGTGAAAACCTCGCACGCATGCCGTCGGGCGTCAACACGTCTTCACGCACGCGAGGCAAGTCCGAGCTGGTCGATTCGATCGGCAGGATTTCGGGCTCGAGAATGCGGGGAGTCGACGGCTTGGGGGCGGACACGTGGGACTTGGCTTCTTGATTGGTTTTGATTTCAGGCGCCGTGAACGATGACGCAAGACATGATTTGACCACACCAAAGAAAAAAGCACCCGCGAGGGTGCTTTTTCCGGTGCAGCGGTCAGCGCAACACTTACGCCTTGGCAGCAGAACGGTCTTTCGACACGAGCTTTTCCTTGATCCGAGCCGACTTGCCCGAACGTTCGCGCAGGTAGTACAGCTTTGCACGACGCACATCACCGCGACGCTTCACGACGATGCTAGCGAGCAGCGGCGAGTAGGTCTGGAACGTACGCTCGACGCCTTCGCCCGACGAAATCTTGCGGACGATGAAATTCGAGTTCAAACCACGGTTGCGCTTCGAGATCACGACGCCTTCGTAAGCCTGGACACGCTTGCGCGTACCTTCAACCACGTTGACGCTGACGATCACCGTATCGCCGGGGGCGAATTCGGGAATCGACTTCTCGCCGAGTGCGCGCGCGATTTCTTCTTTTTCGAGTTGCTCAATCAGATTCATTACTGACTCCTGGAGCCATCTTGCCGGAGTTGTTTGCCATGTTGGTGGCCCCGGTAGAGGATGGGTTCACATCTGGCGCCGGCTTGATTCAAGCATGGCGCCGCCCTTTGTCCCGCTTCGAACCTGGCTGAAAGCCTACTGCGCCTTCGACCCTTCCTTGGCGAGACTTGCAAGCCATGCCTCGTCGGCACGGCTCAACATCTTATTCCTGCGCGCCTTGTCGATCAGATCAGGCCGCTTTTCCTGCGTATTCTTCAGCGATTCACGCCGGCGCCATGCTTCGATTTCCTTGTGATGGCCGCCAAGCAGCACATCCGGAACCCGCACACCGCCGTATTCTTCCGGGCGCGTGTAGTGCGGACAATCGAGCAGCACATCGACAAAACTGTCCTGCACCGCCGACTGCGAGTCGTTCAGCACGCCGGGCAACTGACGCACGACGGCGTCCATGAGCGCCATGGCCGGCAGTTCACCGCCGGACAAAACGAAGTCGCCAAGACTGATTTCTTCGTCCACCACACGATCGATCAAACGCTGGTCGATCGCTTCATAACGGCCGCACAGCACGATCATCCCGGGCTCCTGAGCGATTTGCATCACACGCTCATGGTCCAGCGTCTTGCCTTGCGGCGACATCATCACCACACGCGTGCCGCTGATACCCTGCTCTGCCTGCGCCGCTTTCGCAGCCGATATTGCGTCTTCCAGGGGGCGCGCCAGCATCACCATGCCCGGGCCGCCGCCATAAGGACGATCGTCGATGGTCCGGTAATTGTCCGTGGTGAAATCGCGAGGATTCCACGTGCGCAGACCGAACCGTTCCTGCTTGACTGCCCGGCTGGTAATGCCCCAGTCGGTCAGCGCGCGAAACATCTCGGGAAAGAGCGTCACGACGTCAAACTGCATCGCCCTCTCCTTGTGATCGGTGATTCCGATAAATCAATAGTCGACATCCCAATCGACGACAATCTTTCGCGCCGCCTGGTCCACTGTCTTGACAAATACGCCTACGAACGGAATGAGCCGCTCGCCGGTAATGGGCGAGCCGTCCTTGCCCGTAGTCGGAAATTCCACTCGCATGATGGAATGCGCGCCATTGTCGATCATGCCCGCGACCTGGCCGAGGGCCACGTTCGCTTCATTCACGACATCCAGGCCGATCAGATCGACCCAGTAGAATTCGTCTTCGCCAGAGAGCTTCGGGAAGTCGCTGCGCAACACATGGATAGTGTGGCCGCGCAACGCATACGCTGTATCGCGATCGTCGCAGCCGGCAAAATGCGCGACAACCGTGTCGCTATGCACTTTCGACTGCAGGCAACGAACCGACTTGCGCTCATTCCCCTTGACCAGCCACCAGCGCTTTGCAGCAAGCATTGCGTCGCCGCCGTGCCCTGCATGCGCGTGCGGCGCAATCTTGACCCAGCCCTTGAGGCCGTAAGCATCAACGATGGCGCCGACTTCGATTGCGTCGTCGGGCAATGCTTCGACGGCCTCGATTGAACCCGAGTCGTCCAAAGCGTCGATAGCCACGCGACGCGCTGCCGGCTTGCGGACAAATGCGCCAAACGTGGCATCGTTCTGCTCAGGCTTCTCGCCACGTGCGGCTTTCAAACCTGAGTCTGAAGCAGAATCACGCGTCGACATAAGCCAGTCTCCCGCAAACATCGGCAGCAAAAATCGGCCGGATCACCTGGACCCGAGCGATCGACTGCAGCAACCGCACTTAAGCAGCCGGCTGAGCTTGTTGCGATTGCTTGACCAGACGGGCAACCGTCGGCGACAGTTGCGCGCCGTTGTCTTGCCAGTACGTCAGGCGGTCCTGAGCGATGCGCAGCGCTTCGCCTTTGGTCGCGACGGGGTTGTAAAAACCCACGCGTTCGATGAAGCGGCCATCACGGCGGCTACGCGAATCGGTTGCAACGATGTTGTAAAACGGGCGCTTCTTGGAGCCGCCACGAGCCAAGCGGATGATAACCATGCTGAAATCCTTGAAAACCGGGGTTCGGAACTACCAAAACACGCGATTATAGCGGCAAAACGATGCCTTAACAAACACTTGCATCGATTAATCGAGATGAGAAGGGCTGCTTTGCGTGGTGTTTGACGTACAGCCAATAGTCGCAAAGCACCGTGCGCCGGGCTTTTCGGGAGTTCCACGCAGGTTTTAGGAAGACAGATAAGGGATTCGAGCAGAAAGCGTTTTTCGGCGCGTGGTCGCGAATCGGCGAGCGCCTGCTTGGACCCGCGGCTGCGGCGTAGAATGCCGCTTCAGAGCGAACGTTTCGTGTCTCGTGTCTCCCCGCCCTTACCTGCCTTTAACGCTTCTCTTTCAGCTTCCCGATGAACAACCCGTCGTCCACTGTAACGCATCCTTCCAATCCGGCGCCAAACGGACGCTTCCGTTCAAAAACGCTGACCGCCGCGCTTGCCTTCTTTCTTGGCAGCATTGGCGCACATCGCTTTTATTTGTACGGTTTGCGCGACAAATTCGGCTGGGCGCATATTGTCGGCCTTCTGCTCGGCCTCGTGGGTTACATGCTGCTCGCCGCGACCGAACGCGCGTCGGTACTCGGCTGGGTGCTCGTCGTGCCCGGCGCGGTTTCGCTGCTGTCAGCGTTTCTGTCAGCGATTGTCTATGGCTTGCGGCCGGATGAAAAATGGGACGCCCAGTTCAATTCGCAGACCGGACAACACAGCGACTCAGGTTGGACCGTGATCTTCGTCGTGATCTTCTCCCTGCTATTTGGCGCGTTCATATTGATGGCCGGTCTCGCGCTTACCTTCCAGACGTACTTTGAAGGCCAGGTTCAGGCGGCGAAAGAGCTGTCGCAGTAATTTGCCTAACGGGGTCGTGAAGGGTTCGCGAATCCGGTCCCATTTAGAACAGCTAGAACAGCTTCATCTGCGGACTTTCCACGACGGGCTGCTTCGGCGCGCTCTCGCCGCGCCGGAACGCCGACATGTCCAGAATGCCGCGATGCCGCTGGTTCAGCCCAAGCCGTCGCGCGGCATGGTCAAAACGCTGCTTGAGCATGTCGGCCCATAGTCCTTCGCCTTTCATACGCTTCGCAAAATCCGAATCGTAGTCTTTGCCGCCGCGCATATCGCGCACACGGCCCATCACGCGCTCTGCCCGATCAGGGAAATGCGCCGCCAGCCAATCCTTGAACAACGGCGCGACCTCCCACGGCAGCCTCAAGACAATATAGCTCGCGCTCCTTGCACCGGCTTCTGCGCAGGCTTCCAGCACGCGTTCCATATCGGGTTCGGTGACGAAGGGAATCATGGGCGCGACGCTGACGCCGACCGGGATGCCCGCTTCGGCAAGTGTGCGGATGGTCCGCAGCCGTCTGGCCGGCGTTGCCGCGCGAGGTTCGAGCGTGCGGGCAATGTCGGCGTCGAGTGTGGTGATGGTCACCGCCACCATCACCTGCCCTTTCTGCGCCATGGGCGCCAGCAGGTCGATATCCCGCTCGACCAGCGAAGACTTCGTGATCGCCGCGAACGGATGCCCCCGCTCGCTGAGGATTTCAATGACGCGCCTCGTGATCCGCAAGTTCCGCTCGACGGGCTGATACGCGTCCGTATTGACGCCGAGCGCTATGGGCTCGGGTTGGTAGGACGGCTTGTCCAGTTCGTGCTCGAGCAACTCCCCGGCGTTGATCTTCGCGTAAATGCGGCTTTCGAAATCGAGTCCCGGCGACAATCCCAGATAACTGTGCGTCGGCCGGGCGAAGCAATAGATACATCCATGCTCACACCCACGATAAGGATTCAGCGATACCCCAAACGGAATATCAGGCGACGAGTTGCGTGTGAGGATGCTCTTCGCACGCTCCTCGAACACTTGAGTGCGCAGCGCCGGTGCGCCTTCTGCCTCGCCGTCCTGATCCGTATGCGTCCAGCCGTCGTCGACCCGCTCGCGCTCGTCCTTCTCATAGCGTCCCTGAAGGTTCGTGACCGCGCCTCGGCCTTTGAGCGGCGCGGGCGGAGCAACGGGATATTCAGAGTCATGCAGAGCCATGATCGAAGCTTGGAAAAGAGCAAAACACTGTATAAATATACAGTAAATCTGGTCTTTCGCAAGCGGCCTCAGGTGGAGGGATCAGTCCGCTACGGCAATGGCAAGACTCTCCTTGATCTCCTCCATGACTACATAGCTTTTGGATTGCACGGCCCCGGGAAGCTGCAGCAGGATATCGCCAAGCAGTTTCCGGTAATCGGCCATTTCGCCAATACGCGCCTTGATCAGGTAGTCGAAATCGCCGGAAACGAGGTGGCATTCCAGAACCTCGGGAATGCGCTGCACCTCGCGTCGAAACTGCTCGAACATGTTGCCGCTCTTGTGGTCGAGCGTGATTTCGACGAACACGAGCAGTGACGCCCCCAACTGATGCGGGTTCACACGGGCGTAATAGCCGGAAATGACGTCGTCCCGCTCCATGCGTTTTACGCGCTCGATACACGGCGTTACCGAAAGCCCGACCTGCTCCGCAAGTTCCTTCATCGCGATGCGGCCATCCTGTTGAAGGATCCGCAGAATCCGCCGATCGATCTTATCCAGCTCCCGCACCGAATTTCGTTGAGTTCTCATTCGATTCAACCAAAAAGTAAGCAAATACAATAACAAAAACTACCGCTCTCTCAATACTATAGTCGATACCACTATGTAACCCGCTACTCAAACGGCTTCATGAAAAACGAAGCAATGACCGGCGGAATGTCACTTTGCACGGAGCAAGACATGCAAGTCGTAATCTTGGGAAGCGGTGTTGTCGGAGTGACGAGCGCCTACTATCTGGCCCGTGCGGGGCACCACGTGACGGTCATCGACCGTGAAGCCGGGCCAGCGCTCGAAACGAGTTTTGCAAACGCAGGGCAGATCTCACCAGGCTATGCATCGCCATGGGCGGCTCCCGGCGTGCCGCTCAAAGCGGTGAAGTGGATGTTCGAGAAACACGCGCCGCTCGCCATTCGCCTGGACGGGACATCGTTTCAGTTGAAGTGGATGTGGCAGATGCTGCAGAACTGCACGCAGGACCGCTATTCGATCAACAAGGGCCGCATGGTTCGCCTGGCTGAGTACAGCCGCGATTGTCTGCAGGCGCTGCGTGCGGACACGGGCATTCAATATGAAGGCCGGACCGGCGGCACGCTGCAACTGTTCCGCACGCAGCAGCAACTGGACGGCGCGGCGAAGGACATCGCCGTCTTGCGCGACGCGAACGTGCCCTTCGAACTGCTCATGCCTGCCGACCTGCATAAGGCGGAGCCGGCGCTCGCGGCGGTATCGCAGAAACTGACGGGCGGTTTGCGCCTGCCGAACGACGAAACCGGCGACTGTCAGAAATTTACCACGCGTCTTGCCGCCATGGCCGAACAGCTCGGCGTGAAATTTCGCTACAACACGCCTATCGATGCCCTCGCAATCAGCGGCGGCCGTATCGCCGGCGTGCAGTGCGGCAGCGAGATGATCCGCGGCGATTCTTACGTGGTTGCGCTCGGTTCGTACTCCACCAAACTGCTTGGCGACCTCGTCAAGATTCCGGTTTATCCGCTGAAGGGCTATTCACTGACGGCGCCTGTCGTCAATGAAAGCGCCGCGCCGGTTTCCACCGTGCTCGACGAAACCTACAAGATCGCGATCACCCGTTTCGATGACCGGATCCGTGTTGGCGGCATGGCGGAAATTGTCGGCTTCGATCAATCCCTTCGCCAGGCGCGCCGCGAAACGCTCGAAATGTGCGTGAACGACTTGTTCCCCGGCGGCGGCGATACGGCGAAGGCGTCGTTCTGGACCGGCTTGCGCCCCATGACCCCGGACGGCACGCCGATCGTTGGCCGTACGCCGATCGCGAATCTGTACTTGAACACGGGACACGGCACGCTCGGCTGGACCATGTCGTGCGGCTCCGGCCAATTGCTGGCGGACCTGATGTCGGGCAAGCAGCCGGCGATCCAGTCGGACGATTTGTCGGTGCATCGTTATTTGGGCGAAGCGCGTGCGAGCGGCAGGCCTGCGTACGCAAGGGCATGACCTGAAAACAAAGTATAGAAACGTAAAAGGCCGTCCCCGCGAAGGGACGGCCTTTTCATTTGCGCTGCGCCGAACGACGCAAATCAGAATTGTTCTTCGCGCATCGCGAGATACCCTTCCTGCCCGTTGGCGCTGACGATCGATGCTTCGATGCCCGGCGCCTGCGATAAAACATGCTCGGCAAAGAACTGCGCCGTGGCGATCTTTGCGCTATGGAACGCTTCGTCTTCTGCGCGCTTGTCCGATGCCACCAGCAGCGCCCGCGCCATTTGCCAGCCACCGAGCACGATTCCCGCGAGCTTCAGATAAGGCACGCTGCCGGCAAACACCGCGTTCGGATCGCTTTTCACCTTTGCGACCATGAACTCGACCACGCGCGCCAATGCGAGACTTCCCGCGCTCAGATGCCGGTGCATGGACTTGAACGCCTGGCCCTCACGATCGGCCAACAGCGCGATGGTCTGGTCCATCTGCGCAAGAATCGCCAATGCGGTCGCGCCGCCGTCGCGCACGGTCTTGCGGCCAATCAGATCGTTCGCCTGGATCGCGGTCGTCCCTTCGTAGATGGTGAGAATGCGTGCATCTCGATAATGCTGGGCCGCCCCCGTTTCCTCGATGAAACCCATGCCGCCATGAACCTGCACGCCGAGGCTCGTGACATCGATGGAAAGCTCTGTACTCCAGCCCTTCACGACCGGCACGAGAAATTCGTAGATGGCCTGATGCTGTGCGCGAGCGGCTTCGTCCGGATGGTGATGCGCCAAGTCGCAATGCGCCGCCGCCACGTAGGCGAGCGCGCGCGATGCTTCGGTCAGCGAACGCATGGTCAGGAGCATGCGGCGTACATCCGGATGATGAATGATCGATACCGGCTGCTTCGCCGAGCCATCGACCGGGCGGCTCTGCACGCGATCTTTCGCAAACGCGACGGCCTGCTGGTAAGCCCGCTCGGACACCGCCACGCCCTGCAGCCCGACCGCAAAGCGCGCGGCGTTCATCATGATGAACATGTACTCGAGCCCGCGATTTTCCTCGCCGATCAACTCGCCGACCGCGCCGCCATGGTCGCCGAATTGCAGCACGGCGGTCGGGCTCGCCTTGATCCCGAGCTTGTGTTCAATCGAAACGCAATGCACGTCGTTGCGCTCGCCGAGCTGGCCGGTTTTATCGATGAGAAACTTGGGGACGATGAACAGCGATATGCCCTTCACGCCATCGGGCGCACCGGGCGTGCGCGCCAGCACGAGATGGGCGATGTTCTTCGCCATGTCGTGCTCGCCGTAGGTGATGAAGATCTTCGTGCCGAAGAGCTTGAACGTGCCATCGCCTTGCGGCTCGGCGCGCGTGCGCACGAGCGCGAGATCGGAACCGGCTTGCGGCTCGGTGAGGTTCATCGTGCCGGTCCATTCGCCAGAGATCAGCTTAGGCACGTAGAGCTGCTTTTGCTCCTCGGTACCGGCCGTGAGCAATGCTTCTATAGCGCCATCGGTCAGCAGCGGACACAACGCAAACGACAGATTCGCCGCATTCAACATTTCGATACACGGCGTCGCGATGAGCTTCGGCAAACCCTGCCCGTCGTATTCGACAGGATGCAGCACGCCTTGCCAGCCGCCTTCGCCGAATTGCCTGAACGCTTCTTTGAAGCCCGGCGTGGTGATGACTGCGCCGTCTTTCCATGCGCTCGGATTCCTGTCGCCCTCAACGTTCAGCGGCGCAACCACTTCGCCGTTGAACCGCGCAGCTTCTTCGAGCACGGCGCGGGCGGTGTCGAGGCTTGCGTCCTCGAAACCCGGCAACGCCGAGATGCCTTCAATGTCCGCGAGTTCCTTCATCACGAACAACATGTCCTTGACGGGCGCGTGATAGCTCATGCTTGTCTCCCCCACTAGATATGAAAAGGGGCGCACATGCGTCGCCCCTTTTTTAGTCTTTCCTGACCAGCCGATCAGCCCAGCTCTTTCACCAGATCCGGCACCACCGTGAACAGATCGCCCACGAGCCCGTAGTCCGCGACACCGAAGATCGGTGCTTCAGCATCCTTGTTGATCGCGACGATGACCTTCGAGTCCTTCATCCCGGCCAGATGCTGAATCGCGCCCGAGATACCGACGGCGACATACAAATTCGGCGCCACGATCTTGCCCGTTTGCCCGACCTGATAATCGTTCGGTACGAACCCGGCGTCGACCGCTGCACGCGATGCACCCAGCGCCGCGCCCAGTTTGTCGGCGAGCGGTTCGAGCACTTTCGTGTAGTTCTCGCCGTTGCCGAGACCCCGTCCACCCGACACGATGATCTGCGCCGACGTCAGTTCAGGCCGGTCCAGCTTCGTCACTTCGCGGCTCACGAACTTCGAGATGCCGGCGTCAGCAGCGGCTTCGATCTTTTCGACCGATGCACTGCCGCCTTCTGCTGCAACCGGATCGAAACCCGTGGAACGCACGGTGATGACCTTGATGGCATCGCTCGATTGAACAGTTGCGATGGCATTGCCCGCGTAGATCGGACGCTCGAATGTATCGGCGCTGTCGACCGCCGTGATGTCGCTGATTTGCGCGACGTCCAGATGCGCTGCGATACGCGGCGCGACGTTCTTGCCGTACGCGGTTGCAGGAGCCAGGATATGCGAATAGTTCTTCGCGATCTGCAACACCGTCCCGTCGATATTTTCGGCGAGTCCGTCGGCAAGCTGGGGTGCATCGGCCAGCAGCACCTTCGATACACCCGCGATCTTCGCGGCGGCATCGGCTGCTGCTTGCGCGTTCGCACCCGCGACCAGCACGTGAACGTCGCCGCCAATCTTCGATGCAGCCGCGATGGTGTTCAGCGTTGCCGGCTTGATGGATGCGTTGTCGTGTTCTGCAATTACAAGAATGGTCACTTTCTCAACTCCCTCACAGAACCTTGGCTTCGGTCTTCAGCTTCTCGACCAGCGTCTTCACGTCCGGCACCTTCACGCCCGCGGAACGCTGCGGCGGTTCGGCGACTTTGAGCGTCTTCAGACGCGGCGTGACATCCACGCCCAGGTCTGCCGGCTTGATGGTTTCCATCGGCTTTTTCTTGGCCTTCATGATGTTCGGCAGCGTGACGTAACGCGGCTCGTTCAGGCGCAAGTCCGTGGTGATCACGGCAGGCAAGGTCAGCGACAGCGTTTCCGACCCCCCGTCGATTTCGCGCGAAACCGAGACGCGGCCGTCGGCCACCGTTACCTTCGATGCAAACGTCGCCTGCGGCAAACCAGCCAGCGCGGCGAGCATCTGACCGGTCTGGTTCGAGTCGTCGTCAATGGCTTGCTTGCCGAGAATGATCAGTTGCGGCTGTTCCTTGTCGACCAATGCCTTGAGGATCTTCGCGACCGCCAGCGGCTGTAATTCCTCAGTCGATTCGACCAGGATCGCACGATCCGCACCGATGGCCATGGCCGTGCGCAGCGTTTCCTGGCACTGCGTCACGCCGCACGACACGGCGATCACCTCGGTCGCCACGCCCGCTTCACGCAGGCGCACGGCCTCTTCGACGGCGATTTCATCGAACGGGTTCATCGACATCTTCACGTTTGCGATATCGACTGCACTGCCATCCGGCTTTACCCGGACTTTCACGTTGTAGTCGACCACGCGTTTGACTGGTACCAAGATTTTCATGCACACGCTCCTGAGTTACGAATACGTCACCAATCCCATTATAACGAGTGACTCCGGTCATCGAACGCTAACGGCGGATCGGTGACAACCGGCCGATGGAGAATTCCTCAAGCTTAAGACAATCAGCCAAAGCTTATTCGTTACAGAACGATCGTACTATTTTAAGCATATCTTGCCTGCCAGGACAATCGGGGATTTGCTCTAAACGCTTTGCACGCGGCACAGACGCTATCATCGGCGGCATCCCGAGCCACCGAAATCGCCATGCCGAAAGTCGAGCGCAGCACGTATTCCACCAGCAGCATTGCCACGCGCGATGGCATCGACCTCTATCTTCATCGATGGGAGGCCGCTCCTTCGTTTCCCAAACCGCTTGCAAGGATCGCGCTGGTTCACGGACTGGCCGAGCACGCGCGGCGCTATGAGGCGCTGGCGTTGCGGTTGAACGCGGCGGGTATCGAGCTGATCGCGATGGATCTGCGCGGTCACGGCAAGTCGCCGGGCGAGCGCGTGTGGGTGAATACCTTCGACGAGTATCTGCTCGATACCGACGCCCTGCTCGCCGCCGCTAAAACGACCGTGCCTCTGGACGTTCCGTTGCTGCTCATGGGTCACAGCATGGGCGGTGCAATCGCCGCGCTGTATGCAGCCGAGCGGTTGCCGGAAAGCGGGCGCACGCTTGCGGGCCTGATTCTCTCGAGCGCGGCACTGAAGATGCCGGCCAGTGCACCCCGCTGGAAACTGGCGATGGGAGGCACGATCAGCCGCTTCATGCCGCATTTTCCCGCAATGACTATCGATCCCGCCACGTTGTCCCGTGCGAACGGCGTAGTCGAAGCAAACCGGCGCGATCCGCTGGTTCATCACCAGGCGATTCCGGCGAGGACCGTGGCGGAGATCGGCATGGCGATGGCGCGCATTGAAGCCGGACGGGCATCGATCACATTGCCGTTGTTCGTTTTCCACGGCACGCAGGACGCGCTGACGAACCCCGACGGCAGCCGCGAATTCGAAGCCCATGCCGGTTCGACGGACAAGACGCTGTTGATGCTGGAAGGCAGTTATCACGAGACGCTAAACGACCTCGACCGTGACCGTGTGATCAAGGCGTTGATCGACTGGACGCTCGTGCGCGCGGATCTTCAGCGCATGCGCATGTAACGCGGTTCAAATCTCGGCGAGCGCGCGCACATGCGCGACCACGCTGCGCCCGAGCGCCGAGAGGTTATAGCCGCCCTCGAGCGAACTCACGATACGCCCCTTCGCATGCCGTTTCGCCACGGCGCAAATCTGCTCGGTGAGCCACGTATAGTCGTCCTCGACGAGACCCATGTTGCCGAGATCGTCCTCGCGGTGGGCATCGAAGCCTGCCGAGACGAAGATCATCTCCGGCTTGAACTCATCGAGTTTCGGCAGCCACATCATGTCGACGGCTTCACGTACAGCCATGCCTTTCGTACGCGCGGGCATCGGCAGGTTGACCATGTTGGACGCGTGATTGTCGGCGCCGCTATACGGGTAGAACGGGTGCTGGAAAAAGCTGCACATGAGCACGCGCGGGTCGCCGCAAAACGCGGCTTCGGTGCCGTTGCCGTGATGCACATCGAAGTCGATGATCGCAACGCGTTGCAGACCGTGCACCTCGAGCGCATGACGCGCCGCAATGGCGATGTTGTTGAAGAAGCAGAAGCCCATGGCGCGAGCCGGTTCCGCGTGATGTCCGGGCGGACGCACGCTGCAGAACGCGTTGTCGTACGTGCCCGCAATCACCGCGTCGGTTGCCGCGATCGCCGCGCCA
>NZ_JBSIPA010000143.1:0-13557 GCF_053574605.1 Caballeronia sp. M23-90
TTTTCGAACACGGCGAACATCATCGGCTTGTTCGGGTTGTTTGCGATCGGCGAAAGTCATTGGCCTGCGCGTACTTCTGGAAAAACTCGTCGGTGTTGTCCGGCGCGTTTGATTTGGGCGCCGTTGCCGGACCGCTCAGCGTAGCGGGCGGCTGAGTTGGATTCGGGTTGCTCTGGTCGATAGCCTGCTGCTTGTGCTCGGACTGCGCGAGCAGATCCATCAGCGGATCGGGCGCGACAGCCGGATACAAATCGAAGACCAGCCGATACTTATAGCTGCCAATAGGCGTCAGCGTGAACACCTGCGGTTTCACCGCGCCCTTCAGGTCGAACACCATGCGCACGACATGCGGCTGATATTGCCCGATACGCACCGACTGGATCTGCGGATCGTTCGGCGTGATCTTCGAGACCAGGTCTTTCAGTTCCTGATCGAGATCCAGGCCGTTCAGGTCGACCACGAGCCGGTCCGGCCCCTGCAGCAATTGCTGATTGTTTTGCAGCGGTTGATCCGACTCGATCGTCACGCGGGTGTAATCGCGAGCGGGCCACACGCGCACGCCGAGCACCGAACTCGCGTATGCGAGCTTTGGCCCAAGCAATGCAAGCGCAATGGTCGATGCCCCTGCGCGCAGCACCTGGCGCCGACGCCAGCTGTGCGACGCGGTGGCGGTCGATTCGATCGAATGAAACGGCTTGATCAACAACTTTCGAGACATGACTTTCCTGTTTCGCTAAACGCGCGCGCGGTCAGCACGCGGCCTTCGCCTTCCTGTTCCAGCTCGAATTCGAGATCCGGCACACCCAGCAATCCGCCGGCGCGTTGCGGCCATTCGATCAGGCAGATCGCGCCCGAGTCGAAGTACTCGCGAAAGCCGGCATCGATCCATTCGGCTGGATCGGTGAAGCGATAAAGATCGAAGTGATAAAGCTCCAGCGCGCCCGTTTGCGTTGTTTGCGTGGCAAGCGAGTACGGTTCGACGAGCGTGTAAGTTGGACTGCGCACGCGGCCCGCGTGACCGAGTGCGCGCAACGTTGCGCGCACCAGCGTGGTTTTTCCGGCACCCAGGTCGCCGATCAACTGGACCTGCAAACCGGGAAAACGTTCGCCGCTCGTGCTGAGCAACGCGAGAATCGCCCGTGCGAATTGTCCGCCGAACGCAAGCGTTGCGTCCTCGCCGGGCAGGTCGAAGCGGCGTTCGAGGAGCGCGGCGGGCAGATTTGCAATCGATCGAGTGAGGCTGTCGGGCATTCTCGTAAAATGTCGTGATGAACCGTTTGCCGGAACACCCTGTGGAACACGAGCGCACGTCGGACGACGCCGCCGAAAACCCGCGCCACTTCAGAATTGATGACAAAGCTGCGCTGGCTGAACTCGCGCTGCGCATCAAGGCGTGGGGGCGCGAGTTGGGGTTCGGTGCGGTCGGCGTCAGCGACGCCGACTTGACGGATGCCGAAGAAGGCCTCGCATCGTGGCTCGAAGCAGGCTATCACGGCGAGATGGATTATATGGCCAAACATGCGATGAAACGCGCAAGGCCGGCCGAGCTTGTGGCCGGTACGCGACGTGTTATTACAGTTCGGATGGCCTATCTGCCGGCATCGACACTCGATGGCAAGGCGCGCGAAAGTACCTCGACAGCCGGTGCGGAGCCGCTCGACTGGCGCGCTGCCGAGTGGGCGCGTATCGATGATCCGGCCGCGGCTGTCGTGTCCGTTTATGCCCGCGGCCGCGATTATCACAAGGTCATGCGCAGCCGTTTGCAGCATCTGGCGGATCGAATCGAAGCGGAAATCGGGCCGTTCGGGTACCGCGTATTCACGGATTCCGCACCGGTTCTGGAGGTTGAGCTGGCGCAGAAAGCCGGGAACGGCTGGCGCGGCAAACACACGCTGCTGCTGCAACGTGACGTAGGGTCGCTGTTTTTTATCGGTGAGATTCTGGTCGATATTCCGCTTCCTGCCGACGCCGAGACCCACCCCGAACACGCGCCCGAGCACGAAGGTTCGCATTGCGGAAGCTGTACGAAGTGCATCGATGTATGTCCGACGCAGGCGATCATCGCGCCGTACAGGCTCGATGCGCGGCGCTGCATTTCGTATCTCACCATCGAATTGAAGGGCAGTATTCCGGAGGAGATGCGGCCGCTGATCGGCAATCGGGTCTATGGTTGCGACGATTGTCAGCTCGTGTGTCCGTGGAACAAATTCGCGCAGGCCGCGCCCGTCGCGGATTTCGATGTTCGGCATGGGCTCGATCGCGCGTCGCTCGTGACGCTGTTCCGCTGGAGCGCAGCCGAATTCGATGAGCGCATGCAAGGCAGCGCGATTCGCCGTATTGGCCATGAACGATGGCTGCGCAATATTGCCGTGGGCATGGGCAACGCGTTACGCTCCACGTCGCTCGATGCGGATTCGCGCTCGGAAATACGCAACGCGTTGCATGCCCGCGCCGACGATGCATCGGAGCTCGTGCGCGAACACGTGCAATGGGCGCTACGGCAGGCAGCATGACGCAACGCTTAAAGGAAGCATCAATGGACGTGACCGAGGTGGAACGAGCGCAGGAAATGGTGTCGAGCAGCGCGTCCATCGACCTCTTTTGCGATGCGCTCTGGCTCGAACACGGGCTGGCCAAGAACTCGCTGGAAGCCTACCGGCGCGACCTGAGGTTGTTTGCCGAGTGGTTATCGAAGACGCGCGGCGGTGATATCGATACCGCCACCGAAATCGACATGAACGGCTACCTTGCCGCGCGACGTGCAGACAAGGCGACATCGGCGAATCGCCGCCTGTCCGTATTCCGCCGATACTACGCGTGGGCGCTGCGTGAACATCGCGCGCTGGCCGACCCCACCCTGAAGCTGCGCTCCGCCAAACAGGCGCCGCGTTTTCCGAAAACGCTGAACGAGGCGCAAGTCGAAGCCCTGCTGAATGCGCCCGACGTGGAAACCGCGCTCGGCTTGCGCGATCGCACGATGCTCGAACTCATGTACGCAAGCGGATTGCGCGTGACCGAACTCGTGACCTTGAAGACCGTTGAAGTCGGCTTGAACGAAGGTGTGGTGCGCGTGATGGGCAAGGGGTCGAAAGAGCGCCTGATCCCGTTCGGCGCGGTGGCTCATGACTGGATCGAGCGGTATTTGCGGGAATCGCGTCCGGCGCTGCTCGGCGCCCGCGCCGCCGATGCGCTGTTCGTGACCACGCGCGGCGAAGGCATGACGCGTCAGCAATTCTGGAACATCATCAAGCGCCACGCACTGACTGGCGACGTCCGCGCGCCGCTTTCGCCGCATACCTTGCGGCACGCGTTCGCCACGCATTTGCTGAATCACGGCGCGGACTTGCGCGTGGTGCAGTTGCTGCTCGGGCATACGGATATCTCGACCACGCAGATCTACACGCACGTCGCGCGTGAACGCTTGAGGACGCTACACAAGGAGCATCATCCGCGGGGTTGATGTTTCACTTAAGAGCTAAAGCTCATCCCTGAGCTTGTGCTTCAACACCTTTCCCGTCGATGCCGCCGGCAACGCCGCGAGCACGCGGATCTCCGCCGGACGCTTATAAGGCGCAAGCCGCGCGGCGCACCACTCGACAATGTCATCGGGCAGCGCATGCACCGACGGCAGCAATTCAACGAACGCGACCACTTCCTCGTTGCCTTCGACCGTTCGCCCGATCACCGCCGACTGCAGCACGCCAGGATGGGCATTCAGCACGTTCTCGACTTCCGCCGGATACACGTTGAAGCCCGAGCGGATGATCAGCTCCTTGCTCCTCCCCGCAATGACCAGCGCGCCATCCGCCTCCAGCCGCGTGAGATCGCCAGTTCGAAGCCAGCCGTCTTCGGTGACCGTCACGCGCGTCTGGGCATCGTTGCGGTAATAGCCGAGCATCACGTTCGGTCCTCGCACCCACAATTCGCCGACTTCGCCCGACGGCACATCGACGCCGTCCATCCCGACAAAACGCAGTTCGATGCCCGGTATCGGATGTCCGGCCGCGCAGTCTTCGCGCGGCGCATCGAGCATGGTCTGCGCAATGGTCGGGCTGCTTTCCGTCATGCCGTAGCCGTTGTGCAGCGGTACTTTGTAAAGCGCTTCGACGCGCGCTTTCAACGCGGGATCGAGTGGAGAGCCGCCCGAATAGGCAAAGCGCAACGCGGGTGCGCGCCAGGGTTGATTGCTTGTCTGCACGTGCTCGACCAGCTTCGCGTGCATGGCCGGCACGCCCTGAAAGATCGAGATGTTTTCTTCGGCCAGCGCGTGGCGCACGGCATCGGGCGCGAAGCGCGGCGCAAGCCTCAGCGTGGCGCCTGCATACAGGCTACCAAGACACACCGACGCCAGTCCGTAGACGTGCGTGATCGGCAACACGGCATAGACCACGTCCTCGTGCGTCACGCGCCGCAACGTGCTGGAAATCGCCGCGATGAACAGCACATTGCGATGCGAAAGCATCACGCCTTTTGGCGCACCCGTCGTGCCCGTGGTGTAGATCAGCGCGGCGCATTGACGAGCAGGATCGGCGTGAACGGGTTCAGGCGTGACTGACGCGTCCACGACGAAGTGCCAAGCATCAGCGCCTGACGCGGCATTCAATCGTTCAGCATGATTCGCCGCGTCCTTCGATGCCTCCACGGTGAACGCCACCACGCGCGGTTTAGCGTGATCGCGAATGGCATCGACTTCACTTGCAGAAAGTCGCGCGTTGGTCAGCACACACCATGCGTCGAGTTTCGCCGCCGCGAACATCAGTACGACCTGCGCGATACAGTTTTCACTCACGATCATCACGCGATCGCCGCCTTTCACACCAAGTTCGGCGAGCTGGCGAGCGGTTTTATCAACGGCTTGCAGCAACTCCGCCGCGTTCAGACGCCGCCCGTCCTCGATCAGCACGACGTGTTGCGGGTCCCGCGCAGCGAGACGTTCGGGGATGTCCGAAATGCGCCTGGGCAGCGCGCGAAGCAATGCATCGACATCGATATCCATCTCAAATCTCCGTGCCGCGCATCAAACCGCGCGCGATGATGACCTGCTGAATCTGCGACGTGCCTTCGTAAAGCCGGAACAATCGCACATCGCGATAAAACCGCTCGATCCCGTACTCCGAGATGTATCCCGCGCCGCCGTGAATCTGCACCGCGCGATCCGCTACGCGCCCGCACATTTCGGTCGCAAAGTATTTTGCGCACGACGCTTCCACCGATACGTCGCGGCCTTCGTCACGGCGGCGAGCGGCGTCGAGCACCATGCATTCGGCCGCGTAGATCTCGGTCTTGCTGTCGGCGAGCATGCCCTGGACGAGCTGGAATTCGACAATCGGCTGGCCGAACTGCTTGCGCTCGGTTGCGTAGGCGAGAGCGTCGCGCAGCATCCGTTTCGCCGCACCGATTGCCACGGCGGCGATGTGCAAACGGCCCTTGTCCAGCACTTTCATGGCCGTCTTGAAGCCGACGCCTTCAACGCCGCCAATTAATTGCCCAGCCGGGATACGGCAATTTTCGAAGATCACGTCGCTTGTATGTGCGCCGCGCTGGCCCATCTTTTTATCGGGCCTTCCAAGCGACAAGCCCGGCGATTCGCGCTCCACGATAAACGCCGAGATGCCGCTCGCGCCTTTCGCGTCGCTCGTGCGCGCCATGACGGTATAAATGCCGGCCTCCGGCGCATTCGTGATGTAGCGCTTCGTGCCGTTCAGCACGTAATAATCGCCGTCCTTTTTTGCGGTGGTTTTCAGCGATGCCGCGTCCGATCCCGAATCCGGCTCTGTCAGGCAAAACGAGCCGATCAAGTCGCCCGCGGCGAGCTTCGGCAGATAGTGACGCTTCTGCTCCTCGCTGCCATCGAGCAGGATGCCGATGGAACCAATCCCGTTGTTCGTCCCGATCACCGACCTGAATGCCGGGGATGTCTGGCCGAGTTCGAACGCGACGCGCACTTCTTCCTCCATGGTGAGGCCGAGGCCGCCGTAGGCTTCGGGAATCGTCAAGCCGAACAGGCCGATCTCGCGCATGGCGGCGAGGACATCGGTGGGAATCTGGTCGGTTTCATCGACCTCGGCTTCGCGCGGCACGAGCGTCTCGCCCACAAAACGGCGGATAGCGTCCTCGAGCAGCGTCTGGGTTTCTGAATCGCGAATCACGTTTTGAATCTCCAGGTGATGCAGGTCTGATCGATATTTCCGAACGATCGTGCCACAGTAAATCGGCTCGCACAATTGGCCGTTTGGCCGATGGTGGCGCCGCTTTCGCGCCGCTACAATGCCGACATGTCCAAGGTAAAACACATTTCGGAAACGCCGGCGACGCAGTTTTTGCGCCGGCACAAAGTCGAGTTCGGCGAGCATCCTTATGAATATGTCGAGCATGGCGGAACAGAGGAATCGGCCCGTCAGCTCGGTGTAGACGAGCATTCGGTCGTCAAGACGCTCGTGATGGAAGACGAGCACGCGAAGCCGTTGATCGTGCTCATGCATGGCGACAAAACCGTCTCGACCAAGAACCTCGCGCGGCAGATCGGAGCCAAGCGCGTCGAGCCGTGCAAGCCTGAAGTGGCGAACCGGCATTCGGGTTTTCTGATTGGCGGCACTTCGCCATTTGGTACCCGAAAGGCGATGCCCGTGTACGTTGAGTCCAGCATTTTCGATCTCGGCACAATTTATCTGAACGGCGGGCGGCGCGGGTATCTGGTGAGTATCAGGCCGCAGATCCTGACCGAGTTGTTGAAGGCCACGCCCGTGAATTGCGCGAGCGTCGATTAGAATGCGCGTCTTGAAATCCCGCTTTCCGTTTCCGAAGACAAGAAGAAATCAATGAACAATGTGATTGTCGCTGTGGTGGCTTACCTGATCGGCTCGATCTCGTTTGCGGTCGTCGTGAGTTCGGCCATGGGTCTTGCCGATCCGCGTTCGTACGGCTCAGGCAATCCGGGCGCGACGAACGTCCTGCGCACGGGCAACAAGCTGGCCGCGGTTCTGACACTGCTTGGCGATGCCTTCAAAGGCTGGCTCGCCGTATGGCTCGTGGTGCATTTCGGCGCACGCTTCGGACTGGACTCAACGGCGATCGCGCTTGCGGCCATCGCCGTATTTCTCGGTCACCTGTACCCGATATTCTTCAAGTTCCAGGGCGGCAAGGGCGTTGCAACGGCGGCGGGCGTGTTGCTCGCAATTCATCCGGTGCTCGGGCTGGCTACGTTGCTGACGTGGGTGATCATTGCGGTGTTCTTCCGGTATTCGTCACTGGCCGCGTTGGTATCGGCGGTATTCGCACCCTTCTTCGATGTGTTCCTGTTTGGTCCGAGCCGGATATCGCTCGCCGTCGCCGCCATGAGCGCGCTTTTGATCTGGCGGCATCGCGCGAATATCAAGAAGTTGCTCGACGGAAAGGAAAGCCGCATCGGGCAGAAGAAGGCGGCGGTTCAAACGCCTCAATAGAGGCCGCGCTAAAACAAGAAAGCCGCCTGAAAGGCGGCTTTCTTTCTCTACGCGTCAAGCTTTGCGAAACCGGTCCATCAGTCCCGGAAGTTATTGAAGTCCAGCGGCGCGTCCGTCACGTCTTTCTTCAGCATGGCGATCGCGCTTTGCAGATCGTCGCGTTTCGTGCCGTTGATACGCACCGCGTCGCCCTGAATGCTGGCCTGGACCTTGATCTTGCTGTCCTTGACCATCTTGACGATCTTCTTTGCAAGGTCGCCGGTCACGCCTTTCTTGATCTCGACGACTTGCTTCAGCTTGTCGCCGCCGATCTTCTCGATCTTGCCGTAATCCAGGAATCGCACGTCCACATTGCGCTTTGCCAGCTTCGACAACATCACGTCCTTGACCTGGCCGAGCTTGAAATCATCGTCGGCAAAAAGCGTCAGGTCGCGATCCTTTTGCTCGATGCGCGAATCCGAACCCTTGAAGTCAAAGCGCGTGGAAATCTCCTTGTTCGACTGTTCGATGGCGTTTTTCACCTCGATCATGTTTGCTTCGCTGACGACGTCAAACGATGGCATTTGTATTCCCCTTCGTTGAGGCGAGGCGCCAGACTGCCTGCACGCACTCGCTATAATCACTAACCAACGTTATTCTACCGATGCCGTCCCGGTTTGCCCAAGACCACACCCTTAGTGCTGCCTCAATGCCCGAGTACGAACTCCTCTCCGACTACCCGCTGCTCGCGCACAACACCTTCGGTTTCGATGTCCGCGCCAGACTCGCGCTTCGGCTGACGAAAGAAGCACAGATTGCGGCGCTTGCTCACGACGAACGTCTAAAAGGCAAGGCACGTCTCGTTCTTGGCGGTGGCAGCAATGTGGTGCTGACGAACGATTTCGATGGCGTTGCATTGCTGATGGAATTGCGCGGCCGTCGAGTGATCGATCAAGACGACGAAGCGGTGTATGTCGAAGCCGCTGCAGGAGAAAACTGGCACGAATTCGTTGCATGGACCTTGTCGCAAGGCTTCCCGGGACTCGAAAACCTCGCGCTGATTCCCGGCACGGTGGGCGCGGCGCCGATCCAGAACATCGGCGCATATGGGCTGGAAATGGGCGAGCGCTTCGAACGCTTGCGGGCTATCGAGTTATCGACGGGCGAAACGCGCGAATTCGATCGCAACGCGTGCGCGTTCGGTTATCGCGACAGTTATTTCAAGCGGGAAGGGCGCGGTCGTTTTGTGATCGTTTCGGTGACGTTTCGTCTGCCGAAAAAGTGGACGCCGCGTGCGGAATACGCAGATATTGCGCGCGTGCTGGAAAGCGGCGCGTCGGACAATCCGCAAGCGATCTTCAATGCAGTCGTCGCCGTGCGTCAGGCGAAGCTGCCCGACTGGCGCGTGCTTGGAAACGCCGGAAGCTTTTTCAAGAACCCGGTGATCAGCGCGGCCGAGTTCGATGCGCTCAAGGCGCGCGAGCCGGAGCTCGTCTCGTACAAACAGCCGGACGGGCAATTCAAGCTGGCAGCGGGCTGGCTTATCGACCAATGCGGCTGGAAAGGCCGTTCAATCGGCGCGGCCGCCGTGCACGACCGGCAGGCGTTGGTACTGGTCAATCGCGGCGGGGCATCGGGCGCGCAAATCCTCGAACTCGCCGATGCGGTCAAACGCGACATCCACGCGCGTTTCGGCGTCGAGCTGGAAGCAGAACCGGTATGCCTTTGACGCGGCACTGATGCCCCATTAAAAAACCCGCCGAAGCGGGTTTTTTCACATTTTCGATACCGCTCAACCACCACGCTTGCGGCGCGCATTTTCCGCAATCCGCATCCGCAGCGCATTTAGCTTGATAAACCCGCCGGCATCGGCCTGATCGTAGGCGCCGCCGTCGTCATCGAACGTAGCGATGTTCTTGTCGAACAGCGTTTCCTTCGAATCACGCGCGACCACCGTCACACTGCCCTTGTAAAGCTTCACGCGCGCCCAGCCGTTCACCTTGTCCTGCGTGTGATCGATCAGCACTTGCAGCGCGCGACGCTCCGGGCTCCACCAGTAGCCGTTGTAAATCAGCGCGGCATAACGCGGCATCAGGTCGTCTTTCAGATGCGCGACTTCACGATCCAGCGTGATCGACTCGATCCCGCGGTGCGCCTTGAGCATGATCGTGCCGCCCGGCGTCTCGTAGCAACCGCGCGACTTCATGCCGACATAACGGTTCTCGACCAGATCCAGCCGGCCGATGCCATGCTTGCCGCCAATCGCGTTCAGTTCGGTGAGCATGTCCGCCGGCGACAAACGCTTGCCGTTCAACGCAACCGGATCACCCTTCTCGTATTCGATATCCAGATACTCCGGCTGGTCCGGCGCATCTTCCGGCGCGACCGTCCAGCGCCACATGTCGGCTTCGGCTTCGGCCTTCGGATCTTCCAGGTGACGGCCTTCGAATGAAATATGCAGCAGGTTTGCATCCATGGAGTAGGGCGCGCCACCTTGCTTATGCTTCATTTCGATAGGAATACCTGCCTTTTCCGCGTAAGCCAGCAGCTTTTCACGAGACAGCAGATCCCATTCACGCCACGGCGCGATCACCTTGATGCTTGGCTCGAGCGAGTAATAACCCAGTTCGAAACGCACCTGATCGTTACCCTTGCCGGTCGCGCCGTGCGAAACGGATTGCGCGCCCACGGCACGGGCGATCTCGATCTGACGTTTCGCGATCAGCGGACGTGCAATCGACGTTCCGAGCAGATATTCGCCTTCGTAGACCGTGTTGGCGCGGAACATCGGGAACACGAAGTCGCGGACGAATTCCTCACGCAGATCTTCAATGAAGATGTTGTCCTGCTTGATGCCGAGCTGCAGCGCTTTCTTGCGCGCCGGTTCGAGTTCTTCGCCCTGACCGATGTCAGCGGTGAACGTCACGACTTCGGCGTCGTAGTTGTCTTGCAACCACTTCAGGATGACGGAGGTATCGAGGCCGCCCGAGTAGGCGAGCACGACTTTTTTGATATCGCTCATGGTGAACTCGTATGGCTGGAAAACGGTGTGCGCCGGGCTTTCAGCGCGCGGAAAACCGCTATTTTGACACTAAATGGCGGTCATTCCGCATTTTCGGGACGATGCGGCGTTTCAATGATTGAGTTTGCCGAGCAGCAGATACTCCATCAATGCCTTCTGAACGTGCAGACGGTTTTCGGCTTCGCCCCAGACCACGCTTTGCGGACCGTCGATCACTTCGGCGCTCACTTCTTCCCCGCGATGGGCCGGCAGGCAATGCATGAAGAGCGCGTCCGGATTCGCGCGCGACATCATGTCTGCATCGACGCACCAGTCGGCGAACGCCTTCTTGCGCACTTCGTTCTCGGCTTCAAAACCCATGCTGGTCCAGACGTCCGTGGTGACCAGATCGGCGCCGGTGCAGGCGTCGTTCGGATCAGCGAACTCTTCGTAGAACGGCGCGCTTTCCGGCGCCACCAAGATCGGATCGAGTGAATAGCCGGGCGGAGTGGACAGGCGCAACTTGAAGCCAAGGATCTGCGCGGCCTCGATCCACGTGTACAGCATGTTGTTGGCATCGCCAACCCAGGCCACCGTTTTCCCCGCGATAGGACCACGCAATTCGTAGTACGTGAAGACGTCGGCGAGAACCTGGCATGGGTGATATTCGTTCGTCAGCCCGTTGATCACCGGCACGCGCGAGTTTTCGGCGAAGCGTTCGATGATGTGCTGGCCGAACGTGCGGATCATGATGATGTCGACCATGCGTGAGACGACCTGAGCCGCATCTTCGATAGGCTCGCCGCGGCCCAGTTGCGTATCACGTGTGCTGAGGAACACGGCATGGCCGCCGAGCTGGAATATGCCGGCTTCAAACGACAGCCGCGTACGCGTTGAATTCTTCTCGAAGATCATCGCCAGCGTTCGGTCGTGCAGCGGGTGATAGGTCTCGTAGCTCTTGAACTTGCGCTTCAGAATGCGTGCGCGTTCGAGCACGTAGTCATAGTCGTCGAGGGAGAAATCCTTGAACTGCAGATAGTGGCGAATTTTTTTTTCGGTCATGAAATGCGTACGGCGGCTTCAGCCGGCAATTGCGCCGGACGGCGCCGCCGTCGTGGTGGTATTGAATTTCAGCATAAAGGAAATTCTGCCGTTTGACGAGGTGGCCAAATAGCCGACGCGGTCCATCGTTGCCTGTCTTGCAGCCCGTCCAGCGCGGTTCAGCGGCTTTGTGTGCAGTGCGGAAAAAGGCCCTCTGCTGTATAATCGGCCTCGTTTCTCCGGCAGTCCTGACACCTGTCGACTGCTTTCAGTAGGGCTTCGAAGCGGCCTCACCTCGTCGCATTCTTGAGCGAGTGTATCCAGCGGGTTCGCGGACATGCTTTCGTGTTGCTGCCATCAGGAGGCCGCGAAGGAAGCTGAAATTGCGTCGAAAATAGGCTTGTCCTGGCTTATTGCACGCTCAGGCACCATTCGCGCCGGGCGTTAGGGTTGCACGTCGGAGTTCACGCGGGGCTTAACTGCAACAAGGGTCAGCGAGCCGGGCTTCGTTTCTGCTGGCTCAGCTTGCCAATCGTGCATGCGCGTTTGCCGGCGGTTTCCGCTGGTCGTCAAACAGGTATTCCTACATGGCCGAAACAACCCCAACCGAATACTTCATCCAGGGCGTCACGTCGAACGGCAAGACCTTTCGGCCGAGTGACTGGTCGGAGCGGCTTTGCGGCGTGATGTCGGGTTATGGTCCAAAAAAACGCGGGCCGAATGCCCGGCTGACATATTCCATCTATGTACGCCCCACCTTGCTTGGAAACGTGAAGACGGTGATCCTCGATTCGCGCTTGCGCGAGATCGAACCCATGGCCTTCGACTTCGTGATGAACTTTGCAAAGGACAATGACCTGCTGGTGACGGAAGCCTGCGAGCTGCCGCCGCATCACGGAACGCAGCAGCAAGGTTGACAGGGGGAGGGCTTCTTCAACGTTAAATACGTGTTGAGGCCGTTTGACAAGTACACGACAAAAAACCCGCCAAGGCGGGTTTTTTCATTGCTGCTTTTCTTGCTCTAGTCCCTCAGCGCAAAAAGCATGAGCCTGTCACGCCGGAGGCATGCAGGCCGCAACGCAATCCTTAAGCAGCAGGTGCTTGCAGACCCTTGATAGCTGCCGACAGACGGCTCTTATGGCGAGCAGCCTTGTTCTTGTGAACGATGCGCTTGTCCGCAATGATGTCGATGGTCTTGACCGACGTCTTGTAGATTTCCGCAGCCTTGGCCTGGTCGCCGGCGTCGATTGCCTTGCGAACTGCCTTGATGGCCGTGCGGAACTTCGAGCGCAGCGCCGAGTTGTGCGAGTTTGCTTTCGCGCTTTGACGGGCGCGCTTGCGAGCTTGTGCGGTATTTGCCATGACGGTTCCTTATCCTGTTCCAGCTATGTGTTTCAGCGCTTCCCGTTTAGCTTCCGGAGCGAGCCCAGCTCAATGCCGGCCCGGCTCCGCACAAGATAAAACGAGGTCAATCCGATGCGCTGTTTATGATCAAACTCCCGGGATCGATTGCCCGAAAGCGCAAAAACGTCGAAAGAAGACGCGAAACCGCAGTGCCTGGTAACTGCTTACCCATGCCGAAAGCGGATTCAGGAGCTTCGAAACCGGCGATTATAGCAACGAAATCATGGGACTGGCAAGCACGGCACGTTCTGCAGAAGGCACGCCCCAGCCTTGGACAGGCGACATCTGCCAGCGGACAGGCTGTACAAGATACCACCGCCGTTGCAAATTCTAACGATTCGGGAATTGTTGCGACGCGTTGTGTTCATGGTGCCGCCCGTATAATGAGCGCCCCATGAATCTAATCCGAGCCCTCCTGACGGTCAGCGGTTTCACGTTGCTTTCGCGTGTAACCGGCCTGATCCGCGAAACGCTGATCGCGCGAGCCTTTGGCGCCAGTCAATTCACCGACGCGTTCTACGTCGCCTTCCGCATCCCGAACCTGCTGCGGCGCCTATCCGCGGAAGGGGCGTTCTCGCAGGCCTTCGTGCCGATCCTCGCCGAGTTCAAGAACACCGAGGGCCACGATGCAACCAAGGCGCTCGTCGACGCCATGTCGACGGTGCTCGCCTGGGCGCTCGCGGTGCTGTA